>JAYEGD010000087.1:0-15860 GCA_034658915.1 Campylobacterota bacterium
GTTAATCTCAAGTAGTAGCATTCTTATCACTTTAGCACGATGTGGAACTTCAAGACCAATCAATTTTTCAACTGCTAACGCAAATCCATAGTTGTTTGAACTAGACGCAATATAATCCATACGGTCTGTTGTAGGTAAAAACTCATTATAGATCATATTTTCAGCCATCTTCTCCATACCGCGGTGAAGGTAACCAATGTCTGGATGAGCTTTTACAATTTGCTCTTGTTGTACATGTAACATTAATCTTAACTGACCATGTGCAGATGGATGTTGAGGACCAAAGTTTACAATTAACTCATTATCATCACGTTCAAATGTTATGTTTTCAAAAAATGGACGTAGTTTATTTGTATGTTGCATAAATCCCCCTATCTCTTTCTATCGCTAATAGTTACTTGCTCATTAGGATTAAACTCATCAATTAAGAATACGCCCTCATCTTCTTGATAGCTAACTTTAGTAGGTGTCTCTTTGTAATCTTCACCATATTTAACCTCAAACCCTAATCTTGAGAAACGTTCTGTGTCATATCTATCTACTGCTGCTGAGTCTCTAATTTCTGGTCCAATAACATCACGTGCTTCTCGACCGAAAATTTTATCTACTTCGTACCATTGTGCTGCTTCATCACCATGAAGTGGGTATGTTTTACGAAGAGGGAAACCTTGCCAATCGTCTGGCATTAAGATACGTTTCATAAATGGGTGATTAGAGATTTTAACACCATACATATCATACATTTCACGCTCAGACCAATCAGCAGCTCTAAACAGTTCGTTTACACTATTAATAGATTGCTTCTCTTCAATAAAGAACTTAATGCGAATACGTTTACGCTTATTCATAGATAACAACTGGTAAAAAATTTCAAATTGACCTTTTTTTGCTAACCAATCAATTGCAGATAGTTCAGAGAGTTGAGTATATTCTAACTCATCTTTTAACATTTTAATTACATTGAAATTATCTTCTGGCTTAATGAATACTACAAGTTGTTCTACTTGAATGTATGCTTCAGTAACTTCAAATTTCTCTTTTATTGCTTTTAAATCTGCTGCAAAAACTTCATCACTATCTACATCATACTTTGCCACTTGTGGTGAAACATAAAAACGGTCACTATAGTATGGCTTTTTTTGTACATCACCTTTTGGTACATAACGTCTCATTACATTAACCTTTTTGGTTTTTGTGATTTATTCGCTTTTTCACTACGAATTTTTTGTTGTAGCATCATAACCGCATACTGAAGTGTTTCAGGGCGTGGTGCACAGCCTGGCAAGTACAAATCAACTGGAATAACACGGTCAACTCCTTGAACAGTTGCGTATGTGTTGAACATTCCACCAGTATTTGCACATGAACCCATAGAGATAACCCATCTAGGCTCTGCCATTTGGTCATAAAGACGACGAATAAATTCAGCATGTTTTTTAGTTAATGTTCCAGCAACAATCATAAGCTCAGACTGTCTTGGACTTGATCTAAAAATTGTTCCAAATCTATCGAAGTCATATCTTGATGCACCAGATGCCATCATCTCAATACCACAACAAGCCAAACCATAAGTTAATGCCCATAGTGAGTTTGATCTACCCCAGTTTACTACTTTATCTACTGTAGTTAACGCTATTGGTAAACCACCATCTTTTGTGTAATTTACTTGATGTTGTGCCATTCAAGCGCTCCTTTTTTCCATGCATATACAAAACCAATTGCTAATAACAAGATAAACATAAGCATCTCTGCAAATCCAAACCAACCTAACAATTTAAAATCAATTGCCCAAGGAAACATAAATACAATCTCTACATCAAATAGTAAAAAAAGTAGTGCAAATAGATAAAACTGTGTAGAAATTCTATTTGGCTGTTTCGTAACCTCTGGACCACACTCATATATTGAGAGTTTGATCTTCTCTGAATCTTTAGCAGCTAATGCCCGACTTGCCCATCTAGCTATGAGTGTCGTTGCATAAAACGCACCAAACGTTAGTACAAATAGTACAAAAACCCCAAAATAAGGGTTTGCAACATCCATGTGTTCCATTAATCAACCTTTATATTATTTTCATATTCTTACTCAATACAGTAATGAAAAAACAATTGTTACAATATATCAAAAACGATATTAAAGTTACGTTATGAAACTATTTATTGCAATAAAATGGTAGTAAAGTTACGTTATGAAACAGTCTTTTTTTTATTTTTTTGATTTGAAATGGAGGGGATTTAATAAGATATATAGACCCTAAAAAAGGTCTATAAATAAAGTTTAGGTAGTGATTAACCTAAGTAAGGGTTAGCGTAAAGAGCGATTAGTGTAATAACTAATGCGTAGATAACTTGTGCTTCGATCATTGCTAGTGCGATGAACATTGTAGTCATAAGTTTTCCACCTAAACCTGGGTTACGTGCAGTTCCTGCAATTGTTGCAGCAGCAGTATGACCCATACCGATTGCTCCACCAAGTGCAGCTAAACCTAGTGCTAAACCACCAGCGATCATTGAGTATGCTTTTAAAGTTTGATTTGCAACTTCACCATCAGAAGCAAATGCAGCAGCAGCTAAAGCTACCATAAGTACAAGAATTTTTTTCATTCTGTATCTCCATAAATTAAATTTTTTTATTAAAATTTGTTCGGCTAGCGTAACTACATCAAAAAGATATAGCAATATAGACATAAATGCCAATATTTCCCTACTTAAAAATTAATAGCGACATTCTACCAAATAAATTATGAAGATTACATTAACAACAAAAATTTATGCAACTAATATTATTATAAAAGTGTGTAAAATCTCAAAAAGCTTACTTTTTGAAGCTTTAGGGGGTTGTAGGGACTTCAGTCCCTGCCACTAAAACGGACAAGTTCGTTTTAGTGTATAATCATGTGAGCTCTTTTGGCTCTCCAAAGAAATATCCCTGAGAGTAATCTATCCCTATCTCTTTAACTATTTCAAATATCTCTTTGCTAGAGACAAACTCTGCAACAGTTTTAATACCCTCTTTTGTTGCAAAATTTTGTATCGTTTCTACTATGTGCCTACTATATCTATCGTGAACAATATTTTTAATCAATGAGCCATCTATTTTCAGTATATCTGGTTGAAAATCTAATAGTCTCTCAAAATTAGAGTAGCCACTTCCAAAATCATCAATGGCAATTTTTACACCTTTTTGTTTTACATGTGTAATGAAACTCTTAATTGTTTTAAAATCTTTTACCATCTCATCTTCAAGTAGTTCAAAAACTATTCTAGTTCCATAACTCTTATCAAAGTTTAGTAGATCACATATTTGCTTTCTTGTTTTATCATTTTCAATATCAAGTGAAGATATATTTATAGATATCTGTTTATCTGTTTTACGAAGAGCCTCAAACGATTTTCTCAAAACTATTTCAGTAATTTGAGAGTAATATTTACCTTTTTTTGACGTATTTAAAAAGAAGTATGGAGATATAACTTTACCATCATCAATAAGTCTTACTAGTGATTCATACTTGTCTATCTCTTGTGTTGAGTTGTTGTAAAGAGGTTGAAAATATGAGACAATATTATCTGTATTGATTGCATCTTTTATTTGTATAATAGTATCAATATTCTTTTTAGCATTGCTTCTTGCACTCTCAACCAAATTATTAGAGTAAATAATGCTAGCTTTTGTTTGGAGCAACTCTTTCATACCTAACTTTACATTATCAAAAATGTCCTCTTTATGATTTGCGAAACTAACAAGAACATTAATGTCATACTCATAACCATCTAAATAAAAGAGATCATCTTTAACTTCTCTTTGAAACTCTTTTAAAAGTGCGTGTTGTTGCATCTGTGTCGTCTCGCTACTTACCTCTTTAATAAACGCAAATTCACCATTTTCTAAGCTATAAACTTTTTCAAAACTACATGTATCAGGAAAATAAGAGAGTGCTTTTTTTAAAAAATTATTCTCTATTTTCTCAATGGTTTCATTGTTGTAAAAACTCTCTAGTTCTGCAAAATCTTCAATTTTAACAAGTACCAAAAATGGATTAGAAGAAGCATCAATAACCTCTTTTAGAAGTTTTTTATGATTCATAATTGATTCCACATAGTGTCTAATTGCAATAAACTCTTTTATGTAGCCATTGTTATCAAGAACTGGCATTACAGTAGAGTCAACGTGATAGCTTGTACCATCTTTACGTCTATTTTTAATAATACCTCTAAAGACTTGTCTATTTTGAATAACTGCCCACAACTGCTTGAAAACTTTACTTGGTGTATCTGGATGCCTTATTATTGAGTGAGGTTTTCCAATTAGCTCCTCTTTGCTATATCCACTCACATCACAAAATTTATTATTAACATATGTAATTATTCCATTAACATCCGTTTTAGAGACATTATCACTCTCTTTTAGTGCCTCTTGGTAGATATCAAATTCATTCGCTGCTTGTTGTAAGTGTTGAATATTTTTGCTTTTTGAACTTCTGTTAATATCTAACACATTAAAGTAGTATTTTAACTTTCTAATAAGCTGGCTGCTTGATACTGGAGTAATAAGGTAATCTATAATATCTAAGTCAATATTACTGTTTGCAAAAGTTAGAGGTGAAAATTTTTTAATTAAGTAGATAGTTAGTATTGGCTCTGCAATATCTATTTTTTCATACCCATCTATATCAAAAATTAACAAGTCTATATTATTAACAGACGTTAATTTTTCTATTTTTTCAATATTTTCTATTTCAAATACATTAATTTTTCTAAAACGAGATTTTATTGTATCTACAATAAACCTCTGAGAACTGTTTGACAATAATATGATGTTGTATGAATTATCATTCATTAGTAGAGTACTTTATATCAAAATTTATATGATTATATAAGAACTTATTATAAAATGCGCTTAATAATCTGAATTTACTGATATGGGATAAGCGGAACTTTAGCACCGATACCATATAAAATTCCACCCTCTAAATTAATTACATCATACCCATACTCTTTAGACAAAAATTGTGAGACCATAGTCGTTCTACTTCCAGACCTACAAATAAGTGCAAACTTCTCACCTTTTTTTACATGTTTATTTAACTTACTCATAAACTCATTTAAATTGTATTGTCCTCTTTCATCAAAGAACATTATTGGAATTGAGCCTTTTACAACTCCTGTCTCTCTCCACTCTGATGGTGTTCTTATGTCAATAATCTTTATGCCTGAATCAATTAACTTTTTATCAATTTTTTGGTTTATTACTTCTGCAAAAATAGATGTTACTAGAAGTAAAATTAGTAATATTTGTCTCATTTTTAAATTCCCTTATGTAAAATGTGTATAATTGTACCAAAAAATAGTTGGAAAAAATGAGTAAAGCGTTAAATAAAAAAGAGCAAAACGGACAAAGACTACGCTACATAAGAGTTCTTGAGCGTTTTAGTAGCAGTATTGTCTCATACCTTTTCAAAAGTGAAGAGCCTACAAAAGAGGTATATGAGAAAAAAATAGAAGCAAATAGAAAATATTATGATAGATGCGTAAAAGTACCTCTTTACAAAGAGGAATATACAAAATTAGAAGAGCTTGTAAAAAAGATGATTAACTACGTGAACTCTCAAGATGATATAGAGGAGATTAAATCAGATATTTTATACACATCAAATCAGATTCAAAAAAGCATAAACAGTAGAAGCTACAAAAAAGATAAACATGCAAACTCAAAGTTTAATGATGGAAATTGATAAAAAAATTGTCACATTTATAGGTAAACATCATCTTCTTTCACTAGCTACTTGTAGTGAAAGCAAAGTGGATATCTGCTCTCTATTTTACGCTTACAATAAAAAAGAGAACTATTTTGTTGTTGCATCTGATGAAAAAACTACCCACATAAAAAATATAAGAAAAAATAGTAATATTTCTCTCTCTATTGCATTAGAGACAAAACTAGTTGGTAAAATTCAAGGTCTCCAAATTGATGCTGTAATAAATAGCTCTACATGTAATAATGTTAAAATGCTCTATCTGAAAACATTTCCCTACTCAGTTGCATTTGATTTAACACTATGGAAAATAGAGCCTCTACATGTAAAGTTTACGGACAATACATTGGGATTTGGAAAAAAACTATATTGGAAAAAATAGAGAAGTTAATTTAAAGTGCTTCTTCTGCTTTTATTAATGCGACAACACCATCATACATATCTTGTACACACTGCACTTCTGTAACACCTAACCTTCTTCTATTGCTAATGTCATAAACGCCACCCTCGCTCTGCGAGTGTTCACCATGAATTCCTCTAATTTGAAGATGATGCTTGTCTGTAATTGCTTTAAAAGCATCCATATCAGCAGCTAACTTTGGTAGAGCTATATGTACACTTGCTCTCATAGCAGTACCTAAATTTGTTGGACAACTTGTAATGTAACCTAAATGCTCATTGTAAGAGAATTTCATCTTTTTTTCTAGCTCACCAATTGCGGTTGTTAGTCTCGTAAAGACCTCTTTTATATCTCCACCTTGTTGCATAGAGATAACTCTTAATTGATCCTCTTCATTAACCCATACTAAAAAACTCTTCTCATCATTATGATAAATTCCACGACCATAAGGCCAATCTCTATTTAACCCAGCTGTCTCTAAAAATCTATCTCCAGCTTTAAATAAGAAGTGATCACTAATTAATGAAGCTCTATCTTCTTCACTCATTCCAGCAATTGGATAATATTTACCCGCTAAAGACCCATCTAATGAGCTTAGGGTCTGTGATACAACTTTTTCTATCTCATCTCTTTGAGCTTTTGAAATTGCAGGACCTAGCGGCATATTGTCCAAGTTTCTACCAACTCTAATCCTAGTAGATACTATGTATCTGTTTTGAGGATCGGGATTTGGAGCGTTTAAATCATCTGGATTTAAATTGCTCTTATGAGAATCACTCTTAGAAAAACCGTGATACTCTTCAATTATTTTGTCAAACAAAGTGCCAAATATAGCATAAGACTCTTCATCTCCTGCGTATGCACCAATTCCACTATCTGGATTTTTAACACCTGAATTTATCACATCATCAATGCTAAAACCGTTAGCACTCTTTATACCATCTAAACTATCATAAACCTCTTTAGTCAAATACTTTGCCATAAGCGACTTATGCTCTTTTGTAAATATTGGATAACTCATGCTGAATCCTTAATCTTTTTTAATAACCGTTCCAATACCATCACTAGTAAAAACTTCTAGTAAAATTGAGTGCTCTATTCTACCATCAATAATGTGTGCTTTTGGTACTCCTGCATCAATTGCTTCTAAACATGCATCAACTTTTGGAATCATTCCACCATGAACTGTTCCATCTGCTTTTAAGTTAGCTATCTCATCACGTGTTAAGGTGCTTAAAAGCTCTTTATCTTTGTTCATAACACCTGCAATATCAGTCATAAAAATAACCTTTCTTGCATTTAATCCAATTGCAATTTTACTAGCTGCTAAATCAGCATTAACGTTAAATCCTGGATGATTTATCTCATCACATGAGGCAATAGGTGCAATAACAGGAATAAATTTTTCAGCAAGTAAATTCTCAATAACAATATTATCTACATTTGTTATCTCTCCTACTAAACCATACTTACCATCACATTTTGGAACTGCTGTAATAAAGTTTGCATCTTTTCCTGTTATTCCTAATGCTTTTGCTCCGTGCATATTAAGTAGTCTCGTTATCTCTTTATTAATATTTCCAGCTAAGACCATCTCTACAACTTCCATTATCTGCTCAGTTGTTACTCTCATGCCATCTACAAATTCGCTCTTTATTTGCATCTTATCTAGTACTTCATTTATCTTGTTGCCACCACCATGAACAATCACAGGTTTTATCCCAACTAAATATAGTAAAATTATATCTTGTGCAAATCTATCTTTTAAATTTGCATTAATCTGTGCAGAGCCACCATATTTAATGACAAAAATTTGATTTGCATATTTTTTAATGTAAGGTAGGGCTTCTAAGAGCAGTTTTGCTTGTTCTATCTTTTTTTGCATTTGTAATCCTAAAATGTGTCCCTAACTGATGTTACGAACTTTTTATATAGAGCGTTTAAAATCTCGAAAACATAGTTTTCGTAGCTTTAGGGGGTTGTAGGGACACTTGTGTCCCTGCCAATAAAACGGACTTATTGTGTGCTTTTATATGGCACACAACACACGTGTTCGTTTTATTGCATAACATTAACCTCTAATTTAAAACACTCTCTTTAACGCGTAGTTTTTGGTTCACTCTAACATTTAATTTAACCTCTTTTGGAATATAGAGTGTTGTAGTTCCATACACCATTAGACCATAATTATCAGTTGCTTGTAGTGTTGCACCATCATTTACATGTAGATGTATTCCATCAAACGATTTTGAGACTATATGCTCACAAATAATCTCCATATTATCGTTTTTGAACTTAACAACTAACTTCTCATTTAACTTTTCAGATTGTGGAGTTGAAGTTTTTAAAAATGCTCCATTTTGTCTATGAACTAAACCCATAACACCATCAATAGGCGCACAAAACAGTGGATGACTCAAACACTCATTCTCTATTACTATTTTTGTACAACCATCTTTAAATTCACTACATGTAGAGAGCTTTTCAATGGAGTTAATACTCCCCTCACAAGGAGAGTAGATTGAACCATCTTGAAAGTTCATCTTAACTCTCTCTCTTTTATAAAAAACTAACACCATAAAAACAAGACCAACAAACGCAAGAAATGTAAAAAAACCGCAATCAAAAATCATACAAGCTATCCAAACACCTAAAAGTGTGTAGATATACTTTTTTCCATCATCAAATATATTACTCATTCTGACTCTTTTTTCTCATCTTCATCAACTGCATTATCTTTAATTGGTTGAAGCTTTGTCTCTAAACTATTTTCATTCTCAAATTTTTCAATAATATCTCTTACATTTTTTCCTGAAATATTCTCTTTATCATAGAGTAAAACAACCATCTCTTCAATAGCATCAGAGTACTCTTCTAAACGACGTTTAACCACATTATAGTGACGTTCAAGCGTCTCTTTAATGTATTGATCCATATCTTCAGCCATCTTTTCACTATACTCTTTATTTTGCTGGTAACCACCACCTAAAAAGCTATTACGCTGTTTTTCTAAAACCATAAGTCCAGCTACTTCACTCATTCCATAGACTTGAACCATAGATTTTAAAATATCTGTTGCGCGCTCTAAATCGTTTCCAGCGCCTGTTGAAATCTCTCCTATAAAGACCTCTTCAGCAGCGCGACCACCAAGAAGAACATTTATTTCAGCTAACAGTTCATGTTTTTGCATTAAATACTTATTCTCTTCTGGTGTGTTTAGTGTGTAACCAAGAGCAGCTAGCCCACGAGGAACAATAGATACTTTAGATACTCTTTTAGCACCTTTTGTAGTCTCGGCTAAAAGTGCGTGACCACTCTCATGGTATGCAACAATACGTTTCTCATTCTCATCAATTCTACGAGATTTTTTTGAAAGTCCTGCAATTGCACGTTCAACTGCCTCACGCAGATCTTTTTGTGTTACAGTTTTTTGATTTTGACGACCTGCTAAAAGCGCACCCTCATTAATTATGTTTGCTAAATCCGCTCCTGCTAATCCAGCAGTTAATTTTGCCATCTCTTCTAAATCAACATCATCATCTACTTTAATATCTTTAATGTGTACTTTTAAAATCTCAATACGACCCTCATAGTCTGGCTTATCAACTAACACTTGTCTATCAAAACGTCCTGGTCTTAAAAGTGCAGCGTCTAAAACTTCTGGTCTATTTGTTGCAGCTAGAATAATAATTGGCACATCTGTTCCAAAACCATCCATCTCTGCTAAAAGTTGATTAAGAGTCTGCTCTCTCTCATCATTTCCACCCATCATTCCACCAGCAGCACGACTCTTACCAATAGCGTCAATCTCATCAATGAAAATAATTGATGGGGCATCTTTTTTTGCTTGTTCAAACAAGTCTCTTACACGCGCAGCACCAACTCCTACAAACATCTCAATAAAGCTAGAGCCACTAACAGAAAAAAATGGAACTTCTGCCTCTCCAGCAACTGCTTTTGCTAGTAGAGTCTTACCAGTACCAGGTGAGCCAACAAGCAAAACACCTTTTGGAATTTTTGCACCTAACTCTACATAACGCTCAGGATATTTTAAAAAATCAACAATCTCTAAAACCTCCTCTTTTGCCTCTTGTGCGCCTGCAACATCATCAAATTTAACTTTTGGTTTTTCTGATGAGACAAGCTTTTTAGAGCTTCCCATTCCTAGAATTCCACCACCCATACTCTTTTGCATACGTCCAGCAAAAAACATCCATAGTGCCATAATAATTAAAAATGGAAACAACCATCCAAACATATCTGTAAACCAGTTAGTTTCACTAAAACCTGTGTAGTCAATATTTTTACTATCAAGAAGTGGAATGAGCGTGTTGTCATTTTTAACTACACGTGTAGTATAGATTGTCTTCGCACCATTTGCATCACTAATTGCTTTTATATAAGTTTGCCCAATTGCAACTTTAGAAACACTATTGTTCTCAATTAGTTTTTTTAACTCTGAGTAACTCACCTCGTGGCTTCTTGCAGCTTTTGAAGAGCCCATGTTGTTATTTCCATCTAACATGTTGTTATCGCCAACTAAGGCTTTGAAAATAACTATTATTACAACTGAAAACAGTGCAAATGTAATTAACGGATTTTTATTGAAAAAGTTATCATCATTTTTTGGATTTTTTTCGTCATTCATCTATTATCTTTCCCTAACTATTTTTTAAGAATTAGTGTTATCCACTCATCTTTTGCTATTTTTTTAACTACTTCACAATCTTTGTAAGCACGAAGAACTTTAGCCTCATATTTCTCTAAAATACCCGATAAAATTAAAATCCCACTCTGATTTAAACTATTTTTCAGATCATTTGAAATTATTGTCAATACATCTGCTACAATATTTGCAACTACTACATCATACTTTTTTTCACTATTTGCAATTGAGCCTTGCCATAGTGAGTTTAACTCGACACCATTAAGTTTTGTATTCTCTTTCGTATTTTTAATTGAGTCTATGTCTGTGTCACAAGCATCTACTGTTGCACCTAGTTTAGCTGCTGCAATTGCTAAAATTGCACTTCCACAACCAACATCACATAGACTCATATTAGGCTCTACAAATTGGCTAATTGCTTCTATACATGTAAAGGTTGTTGGATGGTGTCCTGTTCCAAATGCAAGAGCTGGAGAAATCACTATATTTATTAGCTCACTGTTTTCATCTTCCCATGGTGGATGAATGTAAAATTTTCCTATACAAAGAGGCTCTACACTTTGTTGATACACCTTAACCCAATCATCATTTTTCAACTTTTCAATTGAATTCTCTACACTTATCTCTGTATCTAATTTTTCAGATAGTGCTTTTGCATACTGCTCAATAGCCCAAGAGATATCATCAAGTGGCTCTTGTGAACGAATTATAAAGCTATTGTCTAACTCTTCATAACCTATTGGTAAAAATTCAGTAAGTATGTCTGCAAAAAGTGAGTGATGAGAAGATGGAGTAACCACCAAGCAGTGGTAATACTCTTGCATATTTATTCTACGCCTAAAACTGCGCCAAGCTTTTCTTTAAGTACTTGAGGAGTAAATGGTTTAACAATGTAGTTATTAACACCAGCTTTAAGTGCAATGATAACCTCTGCTTTACCACCCTCAGTTGTAACCATAATAATTGGTAGGTCTGTGAAGCGATCATCTGCACGTACTTTTTTTACAAGCTCTAATCCGTTCATCTCTGGCATATTCCAGTCTGTAATTAACATCCCTGTATCTGGGTTTGAGTTAAGAGCGTTCCATCCTTGAACACCATCTTCACCCTCAATAATATCTTTGTAACCTAAACGTGCTAGTGTATTTTTAATAATACGGCGCATTGTAGAACTGTCATCAACAACTAGAAGTTTCACATTTCACCCTTTTTTTAAATATTGTATTTTTTATGTTTAATATTGTTAATAAAAAAATTTTGACAATTGTATCTGAATTATAATTAAAATAACTTTTAACTAAATTACACAACTATAGTAATAGCAGATGTTATCTACCTTAATGGTCGCACAAACATAACTAAAAGGTCGCACAAAAGTCGTATTTGTTATAACCCCCCTATTTTACTACAGTTTTTAACTACTTTTTGCGATTATAGGAACACTAAATGCTTATTAAAAAGCAATATAAAAAATCTAACTGAAAGAGAATAAAATGAGCTTTGTAATAAATACAAACATAGCGGCATTAAACTCACATACAAACTCACATACAAACTCGCAATACAATAATGTAAAAATGGATAAATCTTTAGAAAAATTAAAAAAAAGATTTAGAATTATCACAAAATTTAAAATTAATTATTGAATTAGAAGAGGATAGAAAAAAGTTAAAAGAGTTTGAAAAAGAGAATACTATTTTAGTGACTAAGCTTGAAATGTCAGAAAATAGTAAAGAGGCTTAAGCAAAAGGGAGACAAGGGAAAAAATCCCTTGACTATGTTAGTTTAACATAGGTGCAAAGATGCACATAAGCAGTATTGCAAAGACTAACTTATTCATAAAATCTCCCTTATTGGAATTTAGGAGGGCAAAAAAAAAGGTTAGAGACTCATGACTTCCTCTAACCTTTAAAAGCTTTTACCGCTCCATTAATTCCAATAAGTTTGTCTTTGCAATTAATATTATACATCATTAAAAATATTGAGTCAAGTAGCAAAAGATTCTTCCAGCAATTCTAACTCACCCACCAATCAACAAAAACTAATATAAATGACAACAAATATGACTTAATGAAAAAAACGGTATAAAAAAAGCACAAATAACCATTGATATACAAAAAGCTGAAAGTAATTTCATAATCTCTATAAGTGATAATGGTGGAGGAATAAAAGAGGATATTATAGAAAAAATATTTGACCCATACTTCTCAACAAAAGATGAAAAAAATGGAACAGGATTAGGACTTTATATGTCAAAAATGATAATTGAAGAGCATAACAGTGGAACACTACATGTAGAAAATATTAGTGGCGGTGTTTGCTTTAAAATTAGTTTATGATACTTAATTCAAAAACCCAAACAACCATAAAGGGATTTTATTGTTTGTAGTACTAAAGTCAATATCTACAGCTAAAAAACTATTTTCTATATCTTTTATTTGTGTAAACTTTTTACTCTTTCCACCAACTTCAAAAAGATAATCTCCTACTTTAAAGTCGCCTACATCACTGTAAAATATATTATCAAAACAGTTGATAAAAAAAGTTTCTCTTACTGCTCCTACATCAACTTCTATGTTAAACTTATTACTATAACTATATAAGATATTAGTGTTTGAAAAGAGTAGTTTTTGAGGTTTTCTCGATAGTTTGACACTAAATTTTTTCATAGATTTAAATATATTAGTTTTATCCAATATATCCATGTAAGTATATAGTGTAGGCTCACTTACACCAAACTCTCTACTTAGTGCTGCTAGATTTACACTAAAAGGTTTTTTTGATGACACAACATAAAAAATCAACTTTTGAAATATAGATATATGCGTAAAGTCTATTTTATTTAAAGATGGAATATCTTCATTTATTATCTTATCAAGTGCATTAAATGGTCAGGCACTTATCATAAAGCTTTGAGTTTGTAAACTCTATATCATCTCCAGTTAGATATAAAGTATCTATTGCTAAAGATTTTAAACATTGAAGAATAACTGTTGTTTTACCAACACCTCTTGAACCAACTATTACTACAAATCTATCTTTTGAGTTTAGTATGTTAAAATATTTATCTCTGATATAATCATTTTGAGTTTTATTAAAGATTATCTCTTGTTTTCTAGTGAAATAATCTATATTCATTACGATTTCCTTAAATACATTTTATGATTATAACACAATATCATAAAATGTATTTTATGATTTATCTATAGAGTGCAGTATAAATTAATTGATAGCACTCCAATTGTCATCATTTAAACTGTAGATTTTTAGCTTCTCATTTGCTGAATCATACCAGAGTGTTCCATCAATTGAACTGTTTGGTTCACTGCTTGAGACTATTGCACTGTTATAGCCTCTTGTTTGAGTTGAAACTTCACTCCCCTCATAGAGCTTAAAGTGGTTCATTTCACCTATTCCAATTTCGCTCATTAAGTCATCGCCTTGTGATTCATTGTCATCTTTTGTTGTCTCTAGCACCCCATTTTCACCCAAACTAACAAGCCTGCCTAAAACATTTAGGTTTGGCGATATTGACTCACTGGTATCTGCATATGTTGAGTCTGTGTTGTGTACACCTAAATCTATTGTGCTATAGTTTATACGCCTACCCCAAGCATCTGTTCCTACACCTATTGATACTGGAAGTGTTGAGTCAGCCAGCTCTTTTAAAAGCTCGAAATAGCTATCGCTATCTGGGTTTTGAGCGGTAAGTAAAAGCCTACTTCTTGCAACTTCTAAAATTGTTTTTGTGTTTTGAGACTTTAGCATGTTAGATTGCAGATGTGTATAAAAATTCATCGTTGTAAAAACAGTTGCCACTACTCCTACAATAATAACTGCAATAAGTGCTTCTAGGAGTAAATAGCCACTTCTCAAAAGCCACTCCTTACTGCATCTACTGCATTTATCATCCCTTTTTGGATTAGAATTTGTGTTAAAACTACTGTAAAGAACTCTATGAAAACTGCAAATGCCATTAAAAAAATTGCGCTAACAATCATAAGTCTAAAAAATTTACCACTCAAAAGCAGTGCATCTTGCCTTGCGTTGTCTGAAATATCAACAAATGTTGAGCCTAACTTTTTTGTTGCTCCAACGCTACTTAATATTTGTTGCTCTAAATGGTTAAAAAGTGCATTTTTGTAAAAACTCTTTTTACCAACTTTGAGCTCTTTTAAAATATTTATGAAAATCTTTTTATATACCCTTATTGTAGTCGAATAGTAAGCTCCCTCAAGTGAAATTTTAAAAGATATTCCACTTTGAAGAAGGTGTCCTAGCATACTAAGAAGTACAAACTTTTCAAATTTCATCACAATAGTAGAGACGAAAGGAAGATGGACTGCTATGTTTTTTGTAATGCTTTGAGCCATCTTTGAACTCGTTGAAATAGCACTAATAAAAATGAAAAAGTAACTTCCAATCAAGACTAACATAACAAAAAGTATATTGGTTAATAAAACTGCTGTTGAGAGATGTTCACTAATTAATGCTCTTATTTTGTCATCATATTGAGTAGTTTGCTCTATTTGAAAAGGAATAACAAAAAACTGTAAAGATATAACAATGATGGCAGCTAGTGAGAAATAGACAAATGGAAGAGTAATTTTGTCACTTGACTCTTTTAAAAATCTCTCTTTAACCTCTAAAAAATCAACAATTTGTGCAAGTGCTTGATGAAAAACTGTACTCTTTTCTGCTAGTGTTACAAACTCTATTGTCTCATAAGAGAATAGCTTTACATGTAAAAGAGCATCTGATAACTTCTTTCCATCTTTTATCTCACTCTCTATTTTAAGATAGACTTTTTTCTCTTTTTTAGATGTTGAGCTAAGACGCAAACTCTCAAGCGCTTGAGAGACACTTTTGCCATTTTGTAGTGAGAAGAGAAGTGTTTTAAAAAATGTTAAAACATCAACCATCTACATAGCCTAACGATAACAGCTCTTTTTGAAGTGTTTGAGCATCACATAGACCACTCTCATATAGATAAGTAGCAGACTCATAGTAGTTAAAAGTAATTAATCTATCCCAGATATTTA
>JAYEGD010000088.1:0-4053 GCA_034658915.1 Campylobacterota bacterium
GCAATTCCTATTCCACTATCTTCAATACTTATAAACAGTTTATTGCTTTTAGTTTTCTTTATTGTAACCTCAATTGTACCACCATTGGGTGTAAATTTAATTGCATTACCAATTAAATTAGCTAAAACCTGATTTACTCTATGAATGTCAAAAACAGAACACTCTGCTAAACTATTATCTACATTTTTAATGTATTTAATCTCTTTTTCAACCATTTTCAAATCAAAAATCTCTAAAGATTTCAGAAGTTCATCTTTTGCAAGAACTTTAATTGGATCTAAAATTATAGCTCCACTCTCTAATTTTGAAAAGTCTAATACATCATTAATAATAGAGAGAAGTGCTTTAGATGATGTATCAATAATTGTCATATATTTTTTTACTTTAGAGTCTAACTCTTGTCTTAGTAAAAGTTGCGTAAAACCAATAATAGCATTCATAGGTGTTCTAATTTCATGAGATATATTTGCCATAAACATCGTCTTAGTTTTAATCATATCTTGCGTTACACGTAGTGTCTCTTCTAGCATAGTTATATCTGAAATTGTTTTTAGGTAAAAGAGTTCATCTTCAATTTCAAAACTCTTATATGTAAGTTTAAATGTTCTACATTTACTATGTTTATCTAACATTAACACTTTATGAACTTCATCATCTTCAATATTTAAAGCGAGATCTGCATTGTCACTATTTAAATAACCTATTTTATCTATAAAAAGTTCACATATACAGCCGTGTTTACTTAAAAAATCATCTCTATCTTTATAGTCAAAAATATCAAAAAACTTTCTATTAATCTGCAAAATTTTTCTATTTTCATCCAATAATACAACAACATCTTCTTGATTATCTAAAATAAACTCTCTTTTTTTATTAGCAGCTTCAATTTTTCTAGCTGTTTTATACGACTTATATACAAAAAGCATCATCAAAAGATTTACAATTGTTAAAATAACTCCATATATATAAGAGTTCATAAATATATTATCAATTCCCATATCTTTGGAGTACGTTACAATATAAGCAACTGCTTTTTCTCCTTGAACATTTGAGATTGGCTTAAAGGAGATAAGGTAGTAGCTATCTGAAACTTTAGTGTATGTAGAAAAGGTTTTGCTTTTCTCAAGAGATTTTTTAACATCTATCGAGCTAAAAATTTTCTCTTCTAATTTTGTTTCATTAATTAACTCTTTATATACCAAATATTTATCACTAAATGGGCTTACACTGTAGTTTGACTTAAATTCATTCCAAACCTTGCTAGATACCGCCTCCTTACTTATTGCAAAAATTGTATCTTGTTCAAAATTTTTCTCAAACTCTTTAGTAAATGCTAAAGAGTCAAGTGAAATCTCTACACTTCCTATGTGTGCATTATTATAAAAAAGTGGGAAAACAAACCTAAAACCACTAGCAACCCTACCCTCTTCAAAACCATTGATAAATTTTTTATTTTCATTAACGTATGCTATAGAGTACCTCACACTACTCAAATCATCACCATACTTTAGTGGTTTATGCATTCTTAAAAAACTATGATTAGTTCTATCATGAAAATGTAACTGTTTTACATCTATCTCTTTTAATCTGGTATATATTTTTAGTAACTTTTTTTGTAACAACTCTCTGCTGTTCTCTCTATTACCATCTTTATAAGAGGCAGCTAAAACACTCTTTACACCATCGCTATCAATGCTCTCACTAAAAATTGTCTCTATTAGTTTTGTGTATGAGTTATAGATTACACTATACTCTATCTCAATTATTTCTGACTTATTAATTAAGTGTGCATCAAGTTCATTTTTAGCATATCTATCTACTGAAAAAACAATAATAGCTTCTAATGCTAAAAATAAAAAAACATACTTTAAGTGCTTCATCAATTCAACCACCACCTACAAAATCTAAAAGCTCTATTTTATCTTCATGACTCAACTCATATTCACCCCAAGAGTCTTGCTTTACTATGTTCATATTAACAGCTGCTGCCATAACTTTGGAGACTAAACCTAGTTGCTCTATTAACTCTTGTACTGTTTTTTTCTCGAACTCTATATTTTCACCATTTACGATAACTATCATATTTTTTCCTCAATTATTTCTTATTGAATTTACAACTGAAAACTTTTTAGCTTCGATTGCAAAATCTAGTGGCGTATATCCATCATCTGTTTTAGCCTCTTTATCTGCACCACTTACCAACAAAAACTCAACAATATAGTGATTACCACTAAAAGCAGCTTGATGAAGTGGTGTAATTGACGCATCATTTGCCAAATTAACATCCGCTCCAGCTAAAATCAAAAACTTTACCATTTTTAAATTTCTCTTTTTTATTGCTAACATAAGAGGTCTGTTTCCAATGTTGTCTTCGCAATCAATAGTTGCACCACCATCAACTAGAATTTTTGCCATAACTAAATCACGTTTTTTAATAGCAATATGTAAAGGTGTCAATCCAGCAGCATTTTGAACATCTACATCTGCACCACTCATGATTAATTCAGATGTTTTGTTCACATCTTCATAATAGACACTATTGTGAAGCTCCACCCTTCCATCTACACTATCTGCATCTAACAATAGAAAAAAGAGAGAGAGCAAAAATGTAGCTTTAATCATTTAAATTCCAATTTTTGACACTATTTTATCAAATTAAAAATTTATATGAGAGAAAAATGAGACTTAACTCTATTTTGATATAAAAAGATTACACATTTCTACACCTTTACATGTAATAGAGTTGTAATGAATAGAGTAACACTATAGATATTTTAAGGACTTTTTTGTAAAATAACACAATTTTTAAAATAGGATAGCATAAATGAGCATCTGGACACCAAAAAGCTGGAGAGATTTCACAGCATTACAACAACCTACATACACAAATCAAGAGCATTTAAAAAGCGTTGAAGATGAGTTAAAAAAGTATCCACCATTAGTTTTTGCAGGCGAAGTTAGAACACTAAAGCAGAGCCTAGCAAAAGTTGGTAAAGGAGAAGCATTTTTACTTCAAGGTGGAGATTGTGCAGAGAGTTTTTCAGAATTTCACGCTGATAACATAAGAGACACATTTAAAGTATTAATGCAGATGTCAATCGTTATGACCTTTGCAGCTGGAGTACCTGTTTTGAAAGTTGGTCGCTTAGGTGGTCAATTTGCAAAACCACGTTCAAGCGATAGTGAAACGGTTGATGGGGTTACACTACCATCATATAGAGGTGATATCATTAATGGTGTTGGCTTTGATGAGCAATCAAGAGTTCCAGACCCTGAGCGTATGATTAAAGCGTACAATCAATCAGCTGCAACACAAAATTTACTTCGTGCATTTGCAAGTGGTGGTTTAGCAGACTTAGAGCAAGTTCATAAGTGGAACTTAGGCTTTGTAAATTCACCTCAAACACAAGCGTATGAAAACATTGCAACACAAATAGAGAACTCACTAAGGTTTATGTCTGCATGTGGAGTCTCATCTAAAACATATAGAACACTTCGCGAGACTGATTTTTACACATCTCATGAAGCACTTCTATTAAACTATGAGGAGGCTTTTACTCGTCAAGACTCACTAACAGGTGAATGGTACGATGTAAGCTCTCACATGTTATGGATAGGCGATAGAACTCGTCAATTAGATGGCGCTCACATAGAGTTTATGAGAGGAATTAACAACCCAATAGGCTTAAAAGCTGGTCCATCAATGGAGCCAGATGACCTAATTCGCCTAATTGATAGATTAAACCCTAATAATGACGAGGGAAGATTAAACCTAATAGTAAGAATGGGAGCAGACAAAGTAGCTGAGGGTATGCCAAAACTTATTCAAGCAGTAGAGCGTGAGGGTAAAAATGTAGTTTGGAGTTGTGACCCAATGCATGGAAATACTATCAAGTCAAGCAGTGGCTACAAAACACGTCCTGTTGACGCTGTACTAAAAGAGATGAAAGAGTTTTTCCAAGTTCACAAAGCAGAGGGAACTGTAGCTGGTGGAGTTCACTTGGAGATGACTGGTAAAAATGTAACAGAGTGTATTGGTGGAGCTTTCCAAGT
>JAYEGD010000089.1:0-4051 GCA_034658915.1 Campylobacterota bacterium
CTTATACTCCTTAAAAAATGGATGTATATGAATTGTATTACCTTTTACATAATGAGAGCTTTAAATATCAACTACATGTAATGCAATAGTTCACTAAAATATAATATTAGCTCCAAAAGAGATACTATCAAAGCTAACTTTAGGGGTATTCACTTTTGCTATGTTTGTATTTATAAAAATGTTGTCAAACAAAACTTGAGCATACTTAAAAGCGTATCCTTGTTCCTCTTTATTATCTGTTGTATATATAAACCTCACATTTCCTGTTTCAAAAACCGGAACAGTTATTGATGTTTCTAAACCATAGTAGTCACCGCTAATGACTCTATCATTTTTTTCATATACACCGGTTACATTAATATATCCATACTTAAACTCATATTGAAACGGTGTCATTATAGAGATTCTCTCACCTAATATAATCTCTGATGGAGTGTATTGAGATATCTTAGAATTATCATTAGTTGCAGTTATATTATTGACTATTAATCCTATGCTATAGTTGCCATAATCATAATTTAATCCACCAAGAATACTTCTTTCATTATTCAATCTGCCAACAATTCCCCCTGCTACAAAAAAGCTCAAATCATTATTTATATAATAAGAGTATTGTGCACCATATAGTGGTTTTAAATTACCTCTATCAAGTGGTGATATATATATGTTAGGAAAATCTGATAAACCAGAGTTTTCAGAACTTTCAGGATAAAGATAGAGTACACCAGCTCGTGATATATGTGATATACCATCGTTATATTGCAAATAAACCTTTTCTCTTAAAAGATTAAACTCCCTATGACTTTCGTTAGGATTAGGTTTGATATACGCAAACCTAAAGCCAACAAATGTAGAAAAATTTTCATTAATAGAACCAGATAAAAATAGATTTACCATCGGATTTGATATATATTGATTTTTACTCACTTTACCTTTTGGAGTAACTGATTCCATATTTACTCTTTTGTTCGTGTTACCTATAAAAAAACCTATAGGGACTAATCTATCCTCTTTACTAAGAAACTCTTGCAGTGTAGTAGAATCATTTTGTGAAAATCTCATTCCATTTCTCAAAAAATAACTACCTGTTTTATTGAGTGTGGGTGGCACACCAACATGACAAGCGTTACATTTCATATCGTATTGACGAGCAAATATTGTAGTTGCATTTGCTATATTTGCTATAGACAAAAGTGTAATAAGTGCAACTATTATTTTAGTGTTCATTGTTATCCCTTTATGATATTGATATTGATTATCAATTGGAATTATTGCAGAACAAAGCTTATAAAAGTATTATAATAATGATATTTATTATCAAAAAGAAGTTTTTTAACTCTCGAAAATAGAGTTTTCGTAGCTTTAGGGGAGGGTTTTGTAGGGACGTAGCGTCCCTTAAGTGGTTACATTTTTAAGCTCTTAGCTACAAGTTCATTTACGACTTGTGGGTTTGCTTTGCCGCCTGTCATTTTTAGCACCTGTCCTACAAAGAAGCCTAAAAGTTTCTTGTTTCCTGCTTTAAACTTAGCAACATTATCTGGATTTTTTGCAATTATTTCATCAATAATAGGTAAAATTTCAGATGGATTACTTATTTGTACAAGACCTTTGTCTTCAACAATTTTTGTCGGATTTTCTCCAGATGAAGCCATCTGCTCAAATACTTGTTTGGCAATTTTAGTAGAAATTGTCTCATCATCAACCATTTTAACAAGTTGTGCTACTTGTTTTGCACTAAATTTTAGCCCGCTGATTTGTCTCTCTTTTAACTCTCTTGCCACCTCATTTACTACAATGTTAGCAATAGCTACAGGAGAGTTAAATTCACTTATAGCCTCTTCATAAAATGATGAAAGTTGCTTATCACGAGCTAAAATATTAGCTACTTCACTATTTAATCCAAGCTCTAAACTATATCTATTAAATAGCTTTTTTTGAGCTTCACTCATAGGTGCTACTTCACCATCTACTTGTACTTTTTTAGGAGTACTCTTTTGTGTGGGTTTTGTTTTTTTAGCCCAAGAGTCTTTTAATCCTACAATTTTATTAAATACAGGGTTCTCGTCTGTGTAGTCAATTGGGTCGGCGTAAAAATAGCCATGACGCTCAAACTGAAATCTCTCATCAGGCTTTTGAGAAATAAGCGCAGGTTCAACAAGAGCATCTTTAACAATTTTCAAAGAGTTAGGGTTTATGTCTTCAATTGTCTCAGGTGTCTCACAAGAAAATAGTCTGTCATATAGTCTTACTTCTACTCTTTTAGCTTGTTCAGCACTTACCCACTGAATGGCACTTTTTACTTTAATACCACTACTGTCTGAACCACTTTTAGAATCAGGATAATAGTGTGCTTTTATCTCTATGATGTTACCGCTAGAGTCTTTAACTACCTCTTTGCAAGAGATGATATAAGCGTGTTTAAGTCTTACAGCATGCTTTGGTGTAAGACGGAAGTAGCCCTTTGGAGGATTTTCATTAAAGTCATCACGTTCAATGTATATCTCTTTAGAAAAAGGGAGTTTTCTTGAACCCTCTTTTGGAACATCGTGTGGGTAGTATGAAGCATCAATCTCCTCATAGCCATCATAATTTTCAATTGTTACTTTTAGAGGCTCAATTACACACATAACACGTGGCACTTTTTTATTCAAATCATCTCTAATGCAAAACTCTAGTTGTGAGACATCAACCATTGAGTTTGCTTTTGCTACTCCTATTTGATCACAAAAATTTAAAATAGACTCTGGTGTATAGCCTTTTCTTCTATATCCTGCTATTGTTGGCATTCTTGGGTCATCCCAACCACTAACCTGCCCACTCTCAACCAGCTCTAAAAGCTTTCTTTTGCTCATAACTGTGTAGTTAATACCTAGTCGCGCGAACTCATGTTGGTAAGGGCGTGCGACATTAAGTCCAAGAGTCTCTAATACCCAATTATAAATATCGCGATTATTTTCAAACTCTAGCGTACAAATAGAGTGTGAAACTCCCTCAATATAGTCAGATAAACAGTGAGCAAAGTCGTACATTGGGTAGATAGACCACTCATCACCTGTTCTAAAATGATGAGCATCTCTTATTCGGTATAAAAGTGGGTCTCGCATTTTCATATTAGGCGATGACATATCAATTTTTGCTCTTAATACATGCTCACCATCTTTAAACTCTCCTTTTTTCATCCTTTCAAAAAGCTCTAAATTCTCTTCAATGCTACGCGTGGCATATTTACTACGCTTTCCTGCTTCAGTAACACTACCACGATATTCACGTATCTCCTCTTCATTTAAACTATCAACATACGCTTTACCAATCTTAATGAGTTGAACTGCGTAGTCGTAGAGTTTAGGAAAATAATCAGAGGTAAAATATACGCTACTGTCCCACTTGTAACCTAGCCACTGCACCGCATCTTTAAGAGCCTCAACATAAGCAGTATCTTCTTTAGTTGGGTTAGTGTCATCCATTCTAAGATTACAGTGACCATTATACTCACTAGCAAGTCCGAAATTTATAAATATAGACTTAGCATGACCAATATGTGGGAATCCGTTAGGTTCTGGAGGAAACCTTGTAACAACCTCTTTGTATTTACCAGACTTCAAATCCTCTTCAACTATTGTACGTAAAAAATTTTTGCTCTCACTCATTATTATTGAACCTTTGATTTTATTACTGATGTTACGCACTAAAACGAACACGTCCGTTTTAGTGGCAGGGACAGATGTCCCTACAACCCCCTAAAGCTACGAAAACTCTGTTTTCGAGAGTTAAGATGTTGCTTATTAAAGCTACGAAAACTCTGTTTTCGAGATTTATTTACATGTAGTGTGTAATTATACTTGTTTTATTTAAAAGTAATTTTATTTAAGGTGAAATAAAATTTTTATACGTAAAATACGAAATCAATTAAATAAGTGCCTGACTATAATAGATGACATATTCAATGAAAAGAGAAGCTATAAGCTGTGAGGCAAAATCTCGCAGTTGCACTTATTGTGCCACAAGAGGTTTTAACGAAGCAGATTGTAGCTTACACCCTCAAGTTACCACG
>JAYEGD010000090.1:0-4049 GCA_034658915.1 Campylobacterota bacterium
AGGCATTTTATGAAGAGTAGTAAATTAACAAAAAAAATTATTGCTGGAAAGTTTAAAGGTAAAACGCTCCATCTTCCCCCTCTTTCAAATACAAGAAGCTCAAAAAGTGTTGTTTTAGAGTCCTTTTTTAATACTTTACAGTTTGATATTATTGATGCAACCTTTGTAGAGGTCTTTGCAGGAAGTGGCTCAATTGGACTTGAAGCACTAAGTAGAGGTGCATCAAGGGTCATATTTATGGAAAAAGATAGTGATGCTTTTAAAACACTTCAAAAAAACATCTCTACATGTAATCCCTCGCACTGCGAAGCCATAAGAGGTAATAGCTTTGTAAACATAGATGAAGTTACAAACAGACTAAAGAAGAGTAACACAAAAGCCTACTTCTACATTGACCCACCCTTTTCAATTAGAGATGGTCACGAAGAGATTTACAACAAAACAATCAGCTTAATTAGCTCACTTAATCCAGATGTTGTAGAGCTAATTACAATTGAGCATATGAGTGGTTTAGAACTCAGTGAAACAGTAGGCTCATTTGAAAAAATGAAGTCTAAAAAATTTGGAAACACTACTTTAACCTACTATAAGTGCATTTAATAGAATAGTGATTAAAATTTAATCACTAATATGTACAATAACAGCATCAATATATACTACAATTTCTCATCTTAAATATAGAAGGATGGAAGTTTATGGAAAACTTTGCTGATGTACAATATATACTAAATAGCTTTTTAATGCTATTTGCTGGTGCTTTAGTTATGTGGATGGCCGCTGGATTTGCGATGCTAGAAGCTGGACTTACGAGAACTAAAAATAATGCAATAATCTTAATTAAGAATATTGCACTATATTCAATTGCTTGTATTATGTATTATGTTATAGGTTATAACATTATGTATGGTGATGGTGGTGCGTTTATGGGTAATATGAGCCTAGCATTAAGTGGAATTAGTTATGATGATCACTCATTAATGGCTGACTTTTTCTTTCAAGTTGTTTTCGTTGCAACTGCATCAAGTGTTATCTCTGGTGTTGTAGCTGAGAGAATGAAGTTATGGCCATTTCTAATATTCGTTGCAATATTGTCTGGTTTTATCTACCCAATTCAAGGTCACTGGTCATGGGGTGGAAGCGCACTTGGTGGTTTCATGGACGGATTTAGCGACTTTGCTGGTTCAACTATTGTTCACTCTGTTGGTGGCTGGGCTGCACTTGCTGGTGTATTAGTTTTAGGTGCTAGAAAAGGTAAATATAGTAAAGATGGAAAAGTAAGACCAATTCCTGGATCTAACTTACCAATGGCTACATTAGGTACATTTATCCTATGGTTAGGTTGGTTTGGTTTCAATGGTGGTTCTGTTTTAGCTATGGGTACAAAAGAGGATGTTGATTCAATCGCTTCTGTTTTTGCTGCGACTAATATGGCTGCTGCTGTTGGTGCTGTAACTGCTGCACTATTAACTCAACTTATCTACAAAAAAGTTGACTTAACTATGGTACTTAATGGTGCTTTAGGTGGACTTGTTGCTGTAACTGCTGGACCAGACTTAGGTATGTTAGCTGCTACTATTGAGGGTGCTGTTGCTGCTGCGCTTGTAATCTTTGCAGTACCATTCTTTGACAAATTACGTCTTGATGATCCTGTTGGAGCACTTTCTGTTCACCTTGTAAATGGTATTTGGGGAACTTTAGCTGTTGCAATATTTAGTGCTGATGTTACTTTTATGGCTCAAATTAAAGGTATCGTTGCAGTTGGTCTGTTTACATTTGCTACTTCATTTGTTGTATGGTATATCTTAAAAATTGCTATGGGTATCCGTGTTAGTGAAGAAGAAGAGTATGATGGACTTGACCAACATGAGTCTGGTGTTGAAGCATATCCTGAGTTTGCTAAGAATTTAAAATAGTAACGCGATTGGAGCTAAGCTCTAATCACTACTTACTTTTATAATTAGTGTGACTTTATTGTGGATGATGTTTTGTTTCGATACAATTTCGTCAAAGAAAACTAAAAATATATATTTTGGAGATAATAATGAAAAAAATAGAAGCGGTTATTAAACCTTTTAAACTTGAAGACGTAAAAGATGCGTTGGCGGAAATGGGTATAACTGGTATGACGGTAAGTGAAGTTAAAGGTTATGGTCGTCAAAAAGGTCATAGCGAACTTTACCGTGGTGCTGAGTATGTTGTTGATTTTATTCCTAAAATCAAAATGGAAATGGTAGTATCATCTGATCAAGTTGATGATGTTATTGAAGCTGTAACAAATGCTGCTCGCACTGGTAAAATTGGTGATGGTAAAATATTTGTTTCAGATATAGATAAAATTGTACGTATTCGTACTGGTGAAACAGACAACGAAGCAGTATAAAAACTAAATCTTTTTAAGCAGAGTGATTATTTTTTAATCACTCTCTTTATCTACTCCTTAATAACTCTTTGATAAAATGTGTAAATTTTATACAAGGACTCTTCAATGGAACCCTCACAAATATCATATGTAATTGATACCTTTTTTGCAATTTTTGCCATGACACTTATTATTTTCATGGTACCTGGTTTTGCTATGCTTGAAGCTGGTTTAGTTAGAACAAAAAATGTAACATCAGTTTTGACAGTAAATGTTATGATTTATGCAATGGCTTCAATGGCTTTTTTCTTAGTTGGTTACAATGTCGCTTTTGGTGCGTGGGGTAGCACATCTATGAGTATGTATGCAGCTTTTTTATTTCAAATGGCATTTGTTGGTAAAACAATAAATATAATGAGTGGTGGTGTAGGCGAACGTGTAAAACTTCTACCAATTACATTTTTTGCAATTATTATGGCTTCTGTAATCTATCCATTGGTTGTTAATGTATCGTGGGGGACTGACCTTTTAGATGGAACAATGTTTGATTTGAATATGTATGACTTAGCAGGTTCAACTGTTATTCACTCAACAGGTGGATGGGCGCTACTTGCAGCAATTTTAATAATTGGTGCTAGAAAAGGTCGTTATGTAAATGGAAAAATTCGTGTTATTCCTGCTTCAAACATTCCTCTTGTAACACTAGGTGCATTTTTACTATGGATTGGTTGGTTTGGTTTTAATGGTGGAAGTGTTGGTTCAATCTCTTCTAAAGAGAGTGCAGACGCAGTTGCACTAACAATATTAAATACAAACACTGCAGGACTTTCAGGTGCAATAGTTGCAGGCGCTATGATGTACATACGCTACAAACTTTTTGATATTACTATGATTTTAAATGGTGCATTAGGTGGACTAGTTGCAGTTACTGCTGGACCAGATTTGTATGACATTTACACTCCAATTTTAGTTGGTGGAGTTGGTGGATTATTAGTTGTTATTGCGGTACCGATATTTGACAAGCTACTCCTTGATGACCCAGTCGGTGCGCTCTCTGTTCACCTTGTAAATGGTATTTGGGGAACTTTAGCAGTTGGAATATTTGTAGAAAAAATTGCATTTATCGACCAGTTAAAAGGTGTTATTATGGTAGCACTTTTTGTTTTTACTTCATCATATATTGTAATGTATTTAATTAACAAATTTCTTAAATTTAGAGCCGATGATGATAGTCAAATAGAGGGTCTTGATGTAAATGAGTGTGGTGTTGAAGCTTACCCTGAGTTTAAAAGGGCAATTTAATATTAATTATAAAATGGGCTAAGCCCATTTTAATCACTACATCTCTATAGCTTCAACTTCAATTACTATTTTAACCTCATCGCCTACAGCTAAACCACCTAACTCAAGTGCTTTGTTCCATTTTAAACCAAAATCACTTCTTTTAATTTCACCATTTAAAGTAAATCCTACTCTAGTATCACCACTAAAGTCTTTAATTACACCGTGAATAGTTGTATCTAAAACAACATCTTTTGTTACGCCGTGCATAGTTAATTTACCATGCATTTTTCCACTATTTCCACCTGCTTCGTACTTATTCATTACAAATGTCATTTCAGGATATTTTTTAGCATTAAAGAAGTCTGCACTTCTTAAATGTTTATCTCTTTTTTCAATACCAGTATCT
>JAYEGD010000091.1:0-4031 GCA_034658915.1 Campylobacterota bacterium
AAAGCTGATTTAAGTAGAAGAGCAATACTTCATAGAGTTGGAGGTATGAGTTTTAGAGAGTTTGTAGAGTATGAAACAAAAATAAAACTCAATAAGTATAGTCTAGATGATATTTTTACCAAACATAAAACTACACCCCTGTGATTGAATATCCACTTTTAATAACTTTACTAACCAAAGATGATAGGTTTCACTCGTTCCACCTCTCCTGAGGTGGAATGCATACGAGAGTAACAACTACCACTTCTTACACTTTTCTAATTAATTATCTCAACTTTCGCACATACAAAAGCCGAGTTTAACCCTATAAACAGGCACTTTAAAGTATAATTCTTTACCACAAAATCTATACAAAGGTAAGTTTATGAGTTATTCGAATATTATCACAAATGCAATAAGCAGTAAATTAAATAATCCAATTTTAGAAACACTAAAAGAGATAAAGATTACATCATTATTGGAATTACACCCCTGTGATTGAATATCCACTTTCACTTTTAATAACCTCACTAGTTCCACCTCTCCTGAAGTGGAATGCATATGAGAGTAACAACTACCACTTCTTACACTTTTCTAATTAATTATTTTAATATATCTTAACCAAACAATCATGCACTATTAGTTACAATAACTTAAAAATAGAGAGGCAGATCAAAATGTTACAAAAACGAAAACTAATAAGCTTCGATTGGGCAATAAAAAGAGTCCTCAGAAGTAAAGCAAATTTTGAGATATTAGAGGGTTTTTTGAGCGAACTGCTCTTTGAAGATATAACAATTTTAGAGATATTAGAGTCAGAATCAAATCAAGAACTTCAAGATGATAAGTTTAATGTACTAGATGTAAAAGTTAAAAATCAAAAAGATGAAGTAATTCTTATTGAGATACAGTACAGCTCAGAACTAGACTACCTACAAAGAATTCTCTACGCATCAAGTAAAGTAATTACTGAACATATGAAAAAAGGAGATGCTTTTTCAGAAGTTGCAAAAGTTATCTCTATTAGTATTTTGTATTTCGATTTTGGTGATGGAGATGACTATATTTACAAAGGTACAACAAACTTTATAGGAGTTCACAATCATACACAACTCAAACTAAATGAAAAACAAAAAGAGCTTTATAAAACTGAAAAAGTAGAAAAAATATATCCAGAGTACTACCTCATAAAAGTTAGAAATTTTAATAACAGCTCAAAAGATACACTAGATGAATGGATAAACTTTCTAAAGAACGAAGAGATACCAGACAATCCAAAAGCTAAAGGTTTACTAAAAGCCAAAGAAGAGTTAGATTATATGAAGATGAATAAAGAAGAGCAACTTCAATACAGCAGACATGAAATGCAAAGGCATCATGAAGCTAGTATATATGAGAGTACTTATGTTATTGGCAAATTAGAGGGACATAAAGAGGGTGAAAAAAATAAAGCTTATAAGATAGCTATTAATTTACTAGATATTTTAGATGATGAAACTATAGCACTAAAAACAGATCTAAGCATACAAGAAGTTACTAAATTAAGATCAGAATCTATGCGTTGTTAAAAATATTGCTCGTTCCACCTCTCTTGAGGTGGAACGAGAAAAAGCTATGTCACATTGTTATGCTTAGGTGCTTAAATTACATATTCGCTAATTTTTGAAGAGCCTCTTTTGCCTCTTCTTTAGTAAAGAAGATGTTTTGAGAGAGTTCTTGGTTTGCCATATTCAAAAACTTTATCTTCTCTTTTTTTCTTAGCATTTCATCGCTATTCTCTTTTAAAAGCTTTTTCAATCTGCTCTCGTAGTCATTAATTATCTGCTCTCTTTTATCAATAGCAGATTGTGTGTTTGTCTTTATTGATGGTCTCCATAACATTGTAACAATAATAACAACAATTAAAATTGCAATGCCTATTAACGATAAAGTAACAGCGTCCATTTTACTCTCCTTTTACGGCAGTTGCACTAATGCTATAGTGGGTAATGTAATAGACTTTATTATCTTTCTTAGATAAAAAACTACCTTTAGGTTCACGCATTATCTGTCCACTTGGTAGTTTTGTATCTGTTGTCATATTAAAATTTATTAAATTTGTTGCACCTAAGCTCAACGCCTCTTCTAAAATCTCTATTTTTGCTGCATCCTCATCTAGTGAAGATGAGTTCAGCTCTTTAATTAACTCATAATGAGAGATATCATTTGCACTTACAATTGGAACTTTTTTCTCCAACTCTTTTAAAAGTTTTGCCTCTTTTTTTTCATACTTAAAAGCAAATATTACAAGCGCTATTATGAGTATTAGAATTAAATATTGCATAATTGTACTAAATAACTAGTTATTTGAGCTTTCTGCTGAAGAAAACCTAGTGTTAACGTAGTGAAATGGGCTTTGCTCATTTTGCGTTTTTTAGTCAAAACATATTTTTTGTAGATACAGAGATTTCTGAGTACATGTAAGCTGCATCTTGATTACCCTCACGTCTTGCCATTTTCCACCACTTCATTGCCTCTTGCTGTGACTTCTCAACACCATCACCATCGTGATACATTAAGCCCAGATAGTATTGAGCTTCATCACATCTACTATTTGCTGCTAGTGGATAAAATATTTCATATGCCTCTTTAAACTTTTTTGTCTCATAAAATTTTTTTGCATCTTCTAAAGTGTTGCTCATCAATGACCCTTATCGGTACGGTTTTTGCTATTATAACCTATATGACAGAACAAATTGTTAAATTAATAGATGAAAATCAAAATATTTTTATTACCGGTGGTGCTGGAGTTGGTAAAACAACACTTACTAGCTCTTTAATTACACATTATGAGTCTCAACATAAAAAAGTCGCAAAGTTAGGTTCAACAGGTTCTGCTGCGGCACTTTTTGGTGGTCAAACACTACACAGTTTTTTTGAGTTTGCAATATGCTCTAATGTAGATGAGCTTCGCTTAAGAGGTAAATTTAATCTCTCAAGAAAATTAAAAAAAATCTTGAAATCAGTTGAGTTAATCATTATTGATGAAATTTCTATGGTAAGTGCTGAGGTTTTGAAGATGATAATGCTAAGACTTCAACAAAGTGATTATGCTCACTCATTGGTTGTAGTAGGAGACTTTTTACAACTTCCACCAATTTGCGCATATGGTGTAAAGTTTGCATTTGAGTCTGAAGCTTGGATTGAGTTTGACTTTAAAATATTTAAGTTAGATAAAGTTCATAGAACAAGTGAGATAGAGTTTATTGAGCTACTAAGTCGTGTTAGATTTGCTAATATTGAAGAAAAAGATGAACATTTTTTAAACAATATGGTCAGAGCATTTAGTAAAGATTTAAAAGATTACACTCTTCTTTTTGGTAAAAACGCTTCTGCTAAAGCACACAACAAAAGACAACTTGACTCAATTGACTCACAATCATTCACGTATGATGCCACAGTAACAAAATATAGTAAAAAAATTACAGATGCTACATGTGAAAAATTTATGGAAGATTCAAGAATTGACAAAGTATTAGAGCTAAAAGTTGGAGTTCCTATTTTGTTTACAAAAAACTCATGGAACTACTTTAATGGTGAAAGAGGTGTAGTGACTTCACTTAATAGCGACTCTATTGTTATTCAAAAAGATAGCGGTGTACATGTAAAACTAGAGCCTATGAAGAGTGAAAAAAGTATCTGGAAAGAGGAGCTGGTTGATGGTAAAAAAGAGTTTGTTGAGAGTGTTGAATTTAGTGTATTTCAATACCCAATAACACTCTCTTTTGCAATTACCATACATAAATCTCAAGGAATGAGTATTAGTGATTTAATAATTGAGACAAATGAAATTTTTGCTCCATCACAATTTTATGTAGCAATTTCACGCTCAATTAGTTCACACAGAACAATTCTAATTAAACCTCAAAGAGCTTGGAAATCTATTATATATAACCATAATGTGGCTAGTGAATATGTAAAAAGCATTAATAATATACGGTTTTCTGTATGATATATAATTTATTATATATTATAATATGATTTTATAGTATTAAAAAAATATTAAACTGTAT
>JAYEGD010000092.1:0-4001 GCA_034658915.1 Campylobacterota bacterium
TTAAATGCTCAATTGCACCTTGGTACATTGTAGAGATAACATTTAGAGTAGCTGCCTTAAAAGTAGCAACTTTTGTTAAAAAGCTTACTTTAGATATTACAACATTAGCCTCATCTGCAAAGCTATAAATAGAGTTTTGTGCATTTAGTGTAATAGAGTTTGCATTAATAGCTATTGCACTTTGAGTATCTATCTCTAATGTTGATGGGAGTGAGCGTTTTAAAATATCTGTAATAAAAATAGTATTGCCATCTGTATTAAAGAGTAAAACCTCATCACCTATTTGTGGAGTAATTAAACATGTAAGAGCCTTTTGAGCACTACATGTAGTCTCATTATAGATACAACTAAATTGAGCATTTTCTAAGCCTATTATTGTTGCGCTAAACTTATTGCCATAAATTGAATTTGTCATAATTTTTGTCATAAAATTGTCCTTAAAATTGATTTGGGAGGAGTCCACTCCTCTGCTTTTTGTAGAGCCTCATCTGTTTTTGTTAAGCCTGTACACTCTGCGTTGTCTAAGTCGCAATCTGTAAAAGTTGTTTTGTGCATTTTAGCAAATGTGAAATTAGTTCTAAATAATAGAGCTGTATCAAAATTAGCATAGTTAAAATTTGAGTAAGAGGCGTTTGCATCACTAAAGTTTGTCATACTACATGTAGAGGAGGTAAATAGGCTCTGTTCTATGTTCGCATTTTTGAAATTTGTACTCTCTAAGTTAGCTTCACTAAAATTTGCTTGGTATGAAAAAGAGGATGTAAAGTCTGCTTTTAGCAAAGATGCTTTTGCAAAAATTGTATTTTTACACTTTGCATTAACAAATGTACAAAAGTCTAAAATGGCTGAGTTGAAATTGCTTAAAAATAGGTCGCTTCCATCAAAACAACTCTGCGTTAAATCTGACTTAGTAAACTGAACCATTTGCAGTGTTGCATTTGAAAAGTTCTGTTTTTGTAGCGAACACTCATTTAAAACTACTTTGCTAAGGTCTGTTTTAATGAATTGAACACCGCTCATATCTGTTTTTAAAAATGTTGTTTTTACAATGTTACACTCATTGAAAGTAGCTCTACATGTAGAGCCTTGAGAGATGGATGTTTTAAAAAATATTGTTTTATTAAATATCGCTTCATTTAGTGTTGATTTTATGAAATTTGTCTGTGTTAAATTGGCTTTTGTAAAGTCAGAATTGCTAAAATCTACTTCAATAAAACTGCATTCACTCAAGTTTGCACCTAAAAAACTACACTCTTTAAGTAGTAGTTTTTGCCAAAATAGTTTTTTAATATTTACATTTTCAAAGTTACATGTAGTGAATGTAGAGTTTTTAAAACCTGTTTTGGAGATTTTACAATTTGAAAAATTACAACTATTAAAAGTTACACTCTCAAACCTAACACCCTCTAAATTAATATCATTAAAATCGATACCCTCAATAGTGCAGTTTAAGAGCGTCTCATCATTTTCAATTTTCGTTAATATCTCATTTTTATTCATTAATGTACTCCAAACGATTCTCTAAAGAGCTATTTTCTAAGTTTGCACCATTGAAATCAGTATTGTAAATTTGTACCTTAAAAAACTCAACACCATAAAGATTTGAGTGTGTGAAGTCGCACTCTTGTAAGTCTGTTCTTCTTAGAGAGCCTCTTAACATATTTACACCGCTAAAATTTAAAAATTTGAATGTGTTAAACTCAAAACGACTATGTTTTGCTTGAACTACTCTAAAGTCAGACTCTATGATTGAAGAGTTTTTTATGAACATTTTAGAGCAGTTGCTTTGTTGAAAGTTACAATTTTTAAGCGATGATTGAAAAATAGATGACTTTTCCATATTACAACTTAAAAAAGTAGAGTCCTCAAAATTGCTCTTTTGAAGTATTCGCATATTGTAAAGCTTGCTATGTGAAAAGTCACACTCTTTTACGACAGATTTATTAAAAAGCATCTTTTCAGACTCGATATGTTGAAATTGAGATGAGTTGATTAAGCACTCATTTAGAGCTATTTTACTCATTTTAGAGTCATCAAAATATGAACTCTTAATAGTCGCTTTTAAAAATGATGCACTCTCAAACTCTGAGCCTCTAAAGTCACACTTATCTATAATGCTCTCTTTGAAAATTGCATTTTTAAAGTTAGCGTCTAAAAATTTAGACTCAATAAGTTTTGTTTTGTCAAGTAGTACATGTAGAGCTTTTAGCTCTAGTGAGACCACTTTTTCAAATACTGCATCACTTAGTATTGCGTGTGAAATATCTGCTTTATTTAGGAGTGTCTTACTAAACTTAGCCCTAGATGCAACGCTCTTGCTTAAATCTGCTCCACTTAAGTCACTATTTGAGAAGTTACACTCTTGAATATTTGCACCTTTTAAGTTGATATTTTTAAGTTGAAGTTCAGACAAATCTAAGTGGGCTAAATTTTTTCCAGCTAAAGATCTGTTTTGTTCATAATACTCAATAACAAGCTCTCTAGTAAACTCTTTGTTTGGTTCAACTGGGTCAATTCCAGCTTTTATCATCATCTCTTTTGCCCATTTAGGAGTAGGGTCTTTTGCTTTTTTTTCAAGTGTTGCGAATTTAATTTGTGCATCATCATATTTTTGTGACGCTTTTGTCGCCATTTGCACTGTTTTAATCTTCTCATTTTCAAGTTGTGCTATTTTGTCATCTATTTTTAAATTGTTTGCAATATTCTGTTTTTTAAGTTTTGCTATGAGACTATCAAAATTTTTAGTTAGTTCAGGAATTGAGATTAAAGCACTCTCCTCATCTGGCTTCACACTCTCATCAATAGGGGCTAAACCATGTTTTTTAAGCCTTGCATTTACCCCTTGCATAGCCTCTTTTTTTTCAGCCATAAGCTCATCTTTTAACGCTTTACTCTCTTTTTCTAGCTCACTTTTTAGTGCATCAGTAAACTCTTTTGTTTTTTCATGAACAGATGAGGCAGATACATCTCTTTGTAAATCAAAATTTTGTGAAATATTTTTAGGTAGATTGTCTAAAACTTCTGGACGAATCTCAATAGAGTTTTGTCTCATTTCAAAAAGATTTTTGTACTCTTTTGTGTCAAACTTTATTGCATTTGGAAGCTTTTCAACTGAGCCATCATCTTCAAGGTAGAAAATTGCACTAGCACTCTTAAGTAATTTTTTTGACTCATCACCAACAGAGTTTATGTCATCTGTTACTACTGCGTTACAGATGTCATAGCACTCTTGATCACAAAGTCTTGCTTGAATGTCACTTTTGAAGTAAAATAGAGGAAAAGTCTCATTTTCATAACAAAAAGGCGACTCAAAATCTTTGTCACTTCCCATCACAATAGTTGGCTTAAACTCTAGCAGTCTGTTCTCATCAACTACTCTTAGTGAGATTAGTTTAGAGCCTTTAAAGCGTGGAACAACTAAACCTTTTGGAATTTTAATGCTATGCTCATCATCAACTGCCCATGTAGATGCTTCAAACTCTAACTCACTGGGGTTGTAGCCAAACCAAGAGCGTTTTATTGTACGTTTTGCTAAACCTAAGTGACGAAGCTTATGTAGCATTTCAGGCTCTTTTTCTAGGTTTTTGACACTTTGGCATAAAAAATCAAAGGCGTAGTCACTCCAAACTTTAACTTTTGGCATTAAAAATGAGGTATCTATTTTACGCTTCTCTTCATCTGGTATGTGAGGATTTAATTTTATCTTCTCTATTTTCGATAGCGCATCTTGCTTTATCTCATCACTCTCTTTTATTGCACTTTTTGCACCTTTTATCATAGTGCTAAACTCATCTTTTGAGTTTAAAAGTTGAGCTTTAGCACTCTTAAAAGCTAAAGTGTCAATTTTTGCAATATGTGAAAAACCGTTTTTTAATGAGAGTAGTTTTTGCTCAGACTTCTCTAACTGCTCTATTGCACTCTCTATTCTTTCATGAGTCTCAATTAGTTTCTCATCTGGAGTTTGCTGTAGAGTTGGAAGTTCACCCTTGCTTTGTGCAATT
>JAYEGD010000093.1:0-3960 GCA_034658915.1 Campylobacterota bacterium
TTTAGTACCTCACGTGCCATTAGAAAGCATCTCTTTGATGCTAAAAAGAGTGACTCGTTTTTGAGTAAAACAATCACCATTGGTGAACTCTTTAAAAAATCTATATTAATAGATGATAGAGTCAATATTGATTCAGATAAACGAACACTTCTACTCCTAGAAGCTACAAACTTTGAAAAATTTGCATCTTTGCAAATAGAGAGAAATTTTTTCACTTTTTTGAACAATTCCAAATATATTTTTACATTTTATGAAGAGCTATCTACTGAACTAGTATCTATTGATGAGTTGAAGTTAATAGATGTTTATAGTGAGTATGAAGAGCATATTGAAATACTTCACTATGCATATAAAGAGTATGTTAAACTACTAGATAAGCACAACTATAGTGACAAAATAGTTGAGCCATACATCTCAAAATTAAACATCGGCTATGTGAAAAGTTTTGATGAAATAACTCTACATGTAGATGGCTATTTAAGCAGATATGAGTTAAGAGTTTTAGAAGATATTTCACAACACACTATGCTTACAATTCACTACAACTCTACACCATATAACAAAAAAATGAGTAATAACTTTTTAAATATTGGTATTGAAATTCCAAAGAGTTCACATGTAGAGTTTAATTTGAGTTCAAAAACAATTACTACATGTAGTGCATCTAACTACAAACCAAATGTAGAGGTGTATAGTTTTAACCAAAGGTTGTTGCAAGTAGCATTTGTAAAACACTCAATAGCCAAAATGGTTCAAAGTGGAATTAATGCTCAAGATATTGTAGTAATAGTTCCAGATGAGATGTTCGCACCAACTCTTAAAAATTTTGATACTGAAAATAATCTCAATTTTGCTATGGGTCTGCCAATTAACAGAAGCTTTTTTATTAGAGCAATAGATGCTTATGTAGAGTTTATGGGTGAGCAGAGTGTGAAAAATGCAGATAGATTGTCAAATTATGATGAAGAGCTTTTCAAAACTATTAGCAACTCATATTTTGAGAGTGTAGATAGCATATGTTTTACAGATGCACTTAGCAAACTGTTAAATAGTGAAACCAACGAGAGTGTGAAAACTATTGTAAAAGAGGAGCTTTTTTACTTTGCAAAGTTGATTGATGAGTTAGAAAATATGAAGTTTAAAGAGCTGTTACACATATTTTTAAAACGTCTAAAAAGCAGAACTATAGATGATGTTGGTGGTGGTAAAGTGACAGTTATGGGACTACTAGAGAGCAGGGGTATCTACTATGATGGTGTCATAATTGTTGATTTTAACTCCACATATGTTCCTAGAAAAAGTCAAAAAGATATGTTTTTAAACAGCTCTATGAAAAAAGCAATTCTTCTTCCTACATCTCAAGATAGACAAAATCTTCAAAAACACTACTACTATGAGTTAATTAATGGTGCATCACAGGCTAGAATATCTTATGTTCATAATGAGCAAAACTCTCCATCAATATTTCTATCTCAACTAAGACTAGATGATGTAAAAAGAGCAGATGAGGATGAGTATGCACAAATTCTCTTTGAAAAACATAGAGATAGCGGTAGCCATAATAGAAATATAGAGTTTGAGTATGAGTTGAAAAGCCTTACTCTCTCAGCGACTTCACTTAAAAGTTTTTTGGAGTGCAAAAGAGAGTTTTACTATAAGTACATTTTAAAAATAGCTTCACATGTAATTAAAGATGAGATTCCACAAGAGTATGAAATTGGCTCACTTATTCACAATGCACTGCAAAAAGTGTATATTAAAGCAAAAAGTTTCAACAGTGAAAACATTCTAAAAAATGAGATTATGAGAGAGCTATTTCACGAGTGCAAAGATAATATTTTACAAAAATTCCAGCTAAAGCTGTGGGAAAAGAAGTTAGATGCATTTGTGAAAAATGAGATTGAGAGATTTAAAAGTGGTGTGAGTGTATTACATGTAGAGCAAAGTTATAGTAGTAAATTTTGTGGTTTTAAGATAAGCGGTAGAGTAGATAGGGTTGATGTTTTAGACAGTAGAGTTCAAGTGCTAGATTACAAAAGTGGCAACTACAAGCTCTATACACAAAAAACTCTTCTTAATGCATCAGATTTTCAACTAGAGTTCTACTACCTTCTACTGAAAGAAAATTATGAGGTAGAGTTTTGTGGATTTTATGATTTAAACAGCGGTAAAATTGTAAAAGAGTCAATTATGAGTGAGAAGCTAGAGAGACTCAAAGAGATTTTAAATGAGTTTAGCACACCACAATTAATTAATTTTGAGATGTGTGAAAATTTACAAAAGTGTAGTTTTTGTAGTTACTCTAAAATGTGTGGGAGAGCTTAGTGTTTGTACCTTTTTTAGCCTATGAAGCAAGTGCAGGAAGTGGTAAAACATTTAATTTGGTTGTTCGCTATCTATCTTTACTTTTTAGTGGCGTTGAGGCGCACAAAATATTAGCACTAACATTTACTAACAAAGCTGCTTCAGAGATGTCTGAGCGTATTGTTTTAACACTAAAAATGCTGCCCTCTAAAGGTGAGTTAAAAGAGATTGCTAAAGTAACACAACAAAGCGAAGAGACTATTTTAGATGCAAGAGATAAAGTTTTAAATAACTTCTTAAATTCAGATACAAAAATTATGACAATAGATAAATTTTTTGCTCAAATTTTACGTAAATTCTCACTCTATGCAGGTATTATGCCAGATTTTACTACTTATGAGTCTCAGCATAAAGTAAAGCTTTTAATTAGGTTTTTAAATGAAGTGAGTGCTGCAAGAGAAGATGAGACATTAGTAAATATGAGTCTCTATTTTTCAAAAAGAGTTGAAGATATTAATTTGCTTCTAAACAGTCTCTATCAAAAACGTTTTGAAATTTCACACTTAAAGTATGAAAAGATTGATTTCATTCCTTTTGAGTTGAAAATATTTGAGATTTTAAAAGAGCTACATGTAATGCTTGAAAACTCTCCTACAGCTTCAAAAACAGCAAAGAGTGCATTTGATGTTGATAGCATAGAGGAGCTACTGAAAAAGAGCTATTTGGAGCGTGACACATTAGATTATAGAACATTTTCAAAGTGTTATACATCAGAGCTTGATGAGAAATTTTTTGAATTAAAAGAGATGCTAAAAGAGTACTTTATAGCAAAAGAGTCTAGCTTTTTTCACTCACTTTTCAGACTATTAGAGCTTTACACTTCAGCTAAACATACACTAGCAAAAAATGACTCTGAACTTAGTTTTGATGACGTTAGCTCACTTTGCTACTACTTGTTAAAAGAGAGGGTAGATAGCGAGTTTATCTACTTTAGACTAGATGCAAAGATAGACCATATTTTACTAGATGAGTTTCAAGATACCTCGTTAGTACAGTTCGACATTTTGAAGCCGTTAATTGATGAGTTAAGCAGTGGAGTTGGTGTTAGTGAGGATAAGTCTCTATTTTTTGTAGGAGATGTAAAGCAATCTATTTACAGATTTAGAGGTGGAAGACAAGAGCTATTTGAAAATGTAGCATCTCGTTATGGTGTGGAAGTTAAACAATTAAAGATGAACTACCGCTCATGCAGAGAAGTTGTAGAGTTTGTAAACAGAGTCTTTAAGCCTAAAATCGCCTCATACACTCCACAAGGTGTAACAAATGAGGGTGGATATGTTGATGTTATTACTACAGATGACATACTAGCCTCAATGCATCAAAAGGTGCAGTTTTTGCAAGAAAAGGGCATAGATATTAATGAGATTGCAATTTTGTGTGCAACAAATTCAGATGGCGTTAAAATAAGTGACTTTTTAAAAGAGCAGAGTTTAGATGTAATTACTGAGACAAGTACCAAACTAATATCTCAAAAATCTGTTATGGCACTATGTGAGTATTTGAAATATTGCTACTTTGGTAAAGAGATTTATGCAAGAAACTTCTTTTCGCTTATTTCAAAAGAGTATGAAGAGGATTTGGTACGCTTTAACACAA
>JAYEGD010000094.1:0-3960 GCA_034658915.1 Campylobacterota bacterium
TCCATGGAGTTTTCCGAAGTTTTCAGTATAAGTAATAAACTAATATATATACTATTGAGGCACGATAATGCCCTGAAGACCTAAATTACCATATCTATGATATGAGTTTGATATGCTTTGCTCTACAAAGTAGTGCATAAGTTCTAACCTCCCATGTGAGACAAAAGAGTCACTTGCTAGATATATTGCTCTATGAGCTATCTTGTCGTAAATGTTTTTAGTTACATTTTTAGGGTGTAAAAACCTAACTCTTTGAAAATTAGGTATTAGTTTTATAACCTCATCTTCACTCTCTTTGCTAAAGCTATCATCATCTGCTATCAATGAGTTTTGTTTAGACTCTAGCCAAGCTAATTTACCATTAGAGGACTCTTTAGGTATTGATACATGTACTCTCGCACCTATCATTTTTATAGCCATAATAGTTGTTAATATCTCTGAGAGTTCATCACTATCTTCTACTCTTAGAAGTACACTTTTAACTGGAAAGTATCGTATGACATTACTTTCTCCTCTTATATGCGCATAGTCGTGATCTTTTAAAAATTCAGCTTCATACCAGTGAGAAAAGTTACAAATATGACGCAAGGCTGCTTCACACTCTTCGTTAAAGAGTGTGTCACGTGTTAAAAGTGTTCGCATCTGATTTATAAATTGTGTTGAGCAAGACTCATAAAGATTTGTCTCTTTGTATTTAATATCCATAAATTGTGAAACATAATTAAACCCACCAGCTTTCTTACCACTACCAATAGCAGATTTTCTCATACCACCAAATGGTTGCCTCGTTACAATAGCCCCAGTAGTGATACGGTTAATGTAGAGATTTCCAGCGATAATATTCTCTTTCCAATGCTCTTGTTCTCTTTTATCTAGTGTCTCTATACCAGAGGTGAGACCATAACCTGTAGAGTTTACTATATCTATTGCATCATCAAGATTTTTTGCACACATTACGCTCAAAACTGGACCAAAAAGCTCATTCATATGACAAAAATCATCTCTTTTGGTTCCCCATCTAACAGATGGTTTTAGCATATATGGATTTTCATTATCTGCATACCTAGGGCTTACCAACCACTCTTCACCATCATCAAGATACGAGAGTGCTTTTTTAAGATTGTTTGATGGTAAATTTACAAGTGAACCTATGCGGTTTTTAAACTCCCATACAGAGCCAGTTTCAAGTGACTCTACAGCCTCTTTAATTGTCTGTTTAACACTCTCACTCTCAAAAACCTCTTTTTCTAAGACGAGAAGTGAGGTAGCAGAACATTTTTGTCCAGAGTTGTGAAACGCAGATACTATTGCATTTTTTATAGCTTGATCTCTATCTGCTAAAGCTGTAACAATAGTGGCATCTTTACCACCTGTCTCAGCACTAAGAGATATATCTGGACGAGATTTGATAATATTGTATGCACTATCTTCACTACCTGTAAATATTGTAAAATCAATATCTTTACTAGGTATCATATGTTTCCCAACATCAAAGCCACTAGCAGGGATAAATTGAAGAGTGTTTTTACTTACACCTGCATCCCAAAAACATTGACATAGTCTATACCCACATAGTACCGAATCTGTTGCAGGTTTCAGTATAACTGTATTTCCAGCAGCTAAAGTTGCAGCAATACCACCAACAGGAATAGCTATAGGAAAGTTCCAAGGACTAATAACTAAACCAACACCTTTGCCTTGTGTCTGCACTCCAGTGAGTGCAGATATTTTTGCGACACTGTAGGGGTAGAAATTTGCAAAATCTATAGCTTCGCTCACTTCAACATCTGTCTCTGTAAACACTTTTCCAACTTCCGCGGCTGCTATACCTATGAGATCACCTCGTGCAGCTCCTATCTCATTAGCAACATTCATTAAAACTTTTTGTCTCTGTTCTACTGTTAACTCTCTCCAACCATCAGGGTCCTCTTTAGCAGTTTTAATGGCTAAGTTCATATCTTCAGGTGTTGCTTGAATGTAGTGACCAACAATTTTTTTCTCGTGATATTGACTCTTATCTATGACATCTACATGCTCATTTTTTTGAATAGTTTTGCCACCAACAACAATATGTGCATTGAAGCCACCAGTATCACCAATATTTTTCCACTTATCACGAATTGTTTTAGCCCATTCTCTATTATTAGGTAGTGCAAAATCGGTATCTGGCTCATTTTTAAAGTGGTAGTTGTCTATATCTATACTCTCTTTTTTAGATTCTGAGTCTCTATCTTGTGTTCGGTGTGGTTTTTGCTTAACACTAGAGATAAGCTCAATGGAGTCATCATAACTTTTTATGAGTCTATCCCATGCAGGAGTATCTACTTGAAGTCCGAAACTATGTCTTAAAAAGTTCTGCTCAGCCGTATTCTCATCGAATCTTCTTACTAAGTATGCAATGGCATTAGTAAATGTCTCTTTTGTTGCAGTTGGTGCGTAAAGAATTACATTTAAGCCATTTTGTTTTAGCACTTCATAAGCGGCTTCACTCATCCCTTCTAACATCTCTGCTGTTACATATTTTTCTACTTTTCTCTCTTTTGCTAAAAGTTGTGCTAGCGCATGGTCAAAAAGATTGTGAGAAGCAACACCGGTATGAATGTATGGAGCAACGTCAGGTGAGAGTAAAAAGTTCATGGCAACTTTAAAGTTTGCATCAGTTTGTGCTTTAGAGTTGTATGTTACATTTTCCCATCCTCTAAGTGATGCTTCTGTTAACTCCATCTCTTGGTTTGCACCTTTAACTATTCTAATTTTAATAGGCGCACCACCATTTTCAACTCTATTTTTAGCCCATTTGTAAAGATCTTTAATATGAGTCATTGCATCGGGTAGATAAGTTTGTATCACTATACCAGCGTGAAGTGTTTTAAACTTATCGTATTCAAGTACTTTTTTAAAAACATCAATAGTTGTCTCTATGTCTTTGTACTCTTCCATATCAAGATTTACAAACTTATAGTGTTCTACACCACTCTTATCTACATACGTATTATCAACAGCAGCCATATAGACTTTTTCTATTTGTGAAGACAATTTTTCTACATTGTAGCTATGTGCGTGTGGAATCATTTGAGAAAAAAGATTTGATATTTTAATAGAGAGGTAGTCAACATCAGGGTTTTGAAGTAGCTTTATATATTTTTCAACTCTTTTGTTTGCTTCTTGCTCACTTAAGACTATTTCGCCAATAACATTGATGTTGACTCGAGTTCCCTCTTCTTTTCTAGCGTGCATATGTTTAGATAAAACAGGGTCCTCTCCTTGAATAACAATTGAGCTAATGTCATTTCTTAAATACTGCACAAACAGAGGAATAGAGATAGAGCTAACATAAATACCAACATCTCTAAATAACCAAATAAGTACTTGCTCAAACTGTGAGAAAAAATCTATGCTTTTGTATTTGTCAAAGATATACTCTAATTGATCTGCTACTCTATCTGGATTACTAGAGCGAAAACTTTGATCTAATAGCTCAATAAGAAAAATCTTATTGATTGGATTTTTCAACATTTTCAACATCATATCGTGAAAATCTTGCTCTTTACCTTTGCGAGAAACTTCTATTCTCTTTTGCCAGTTAGATGCAACAATTTTTACATCTTGTATAGTTTTTTCTGATATATTCAACTTATACTCCTTAAAAAATGGATGTATATGAATTGTATTACCTTTTACATAATGAGAGCTTTAAATATCAACTACATGTAATGCAATAGTTCACTAAAACGAACGCATCTTTACTAATTTCTTATTTCTTAAAATATAATATTAGCTCCAAAAGAGACACTATCAAAGCTAACTTTAGGGGTATTCACTTTTGCTATGTTTGTATTTATAAAAATGTTATCAAATAAAACTTGAGCATACTTAAAAGCGTATCCTTGTTCCTCTTTATTATCTGTTGTATATATAAACCTCACATTTCCTGTTTCAAAAACCGGAACAGTTATTGAT
>JAYEGD010000095.1:0-3955 GCA_034658915.1 Campylobacterota bacterium
TGGACAATAAGAAATTAAAACTCAATGAAAAGTTGTTAAAAGATTAATGTTAATACTTCTTCCAATTGATAAAAGTGAACTTGATGGCGCTTCTTTAGCACCATTAAACGATGTAAAAAAATTTGCACTTCTAGATTATGAAGAGGCACAAATTAAAGAGCTTGAATATTTCGACACCCATGAAGAGATAGAAAAGTGGGTAGATATAGTAGTTGTGTCAAGTAACACGGAGTATGTTTGGCCATTTATGGAGAAACAAATCACTGTTTTAGTCGCACACAACCAAAGAAAAGTTGAGGATGTTTTAGAAGCATACCTCTTTAAAGAGCTTCAAGAGATGTCATATTAATGAACCAATTTTTTGAGCTCTTCAACTTTGCACCTGGATTAAAGGTTTTAGAAGTAACTTCACACAGTGACAGCTTTAGCCATCAACTATACGAGTTTTTAAGTAGTAATGAAGCTGAATTAGTTATTAATAGGTATGGTGAAAACCATGAGGATGTAAAAGCTAAATACGTTGATATTCCAACTCTAAATGCACCATTTAGAGCCTTTGCTCGCGAATATAAGTATATTATTCTAAGAGACATCCTAGACATTCACAAAAATCCAAAAAAACTTATAGATTTTACATACCACTCACTCGAAAATGCTGCATTCATAATAGTAGTTCAAAGTAAAAAATCTGAATTACATGTAGAAGAGATAAAGCAGATGCTAGATGATGCAGAATTTAGAGCCACAAACGATATAGATATACTTGAAGATTACCACGTAGTTATGGCAAAAAAACTTCATATGTGGGGCAATGGTCTTTAACGCATTTTTTACAAAATACTTGCAGCTTTTAGACGATTAGCCAGTTTCTCATCCTCTTGCGCCATCTCTCTTAGTACAAACAAAATACCTTTAACATACTCGAAACTTTTTCTCTCTTCTGCATCTCTTTTGTCACGTAAATATAGTGCTATAAAAGGTGAGCTAAACACTAAGCCCATAAGAATATATAAAATATTTTGCATAAAGTCAAGTCTTTTATCAACTTGCTCAAATCTTTTATCAACTTGCTCAAGCCTTTTATCAATTTGCTCAAATCTTTTATCAACTTGCTCAAATCGTTTGTTCATATCAGCTCTTAGGTTTTGTATTTCACTTAAAATAAGTTCTGTTTTATCTTGTGCAAAAAGTGTTGTTAGTGCTCCTACTGTAATTAGCATAACTATTAATTTCTTCATTGTTGCTCCTCATATCTTTTTTAAGACTCTATTGTAAAAAATGTTTCGTAACCATTCAGCACGTAAAATGAGCAAAGCCCATTTTACTACGTTACCACTGGGGTTCTCTCAGCGAGAAGCTCAAATCACTAGTGATTTTGATGGTTTTTGCAGGGGTGCTGAATGGTTACAATGTTTCAAACTCTAAAAATTACGCTCTATTTAAAATATCAATAATTACCTCTTTTGTGTAAATTTCACCAATTCCCCAAAGTGTTGCTAGTTCATTAGCGTTTATTGCTAGCTCTTCTATTGCACTTCTTGGAATATTCTCCTCTTGAAGTGTAACTGGTGAGCCGATTTTACTAAACCAATTTTTTAAATTTTCTATCGCAACATCAACATCTGAAGTGTTGTAAATCTCTTTTGCAAATCTTTCAAATTGGTAGCTATTTTGCTCTTTGTACCATGACATCCAAGCTGGTATTACAATAGAGAGACCTGCACCATGAGCAATGTTGAAAATTGCAGAGAGCGAGTGTTCTATCATGTGGTTTGGGAAACTTCCACCACCTGTTCCTGCTGGAGTTAGACCATTTAAAGCTTGTGTAGCAGCCCATGCAAACTCTGCTCTTGCGTCATAGTCATTAGGGTTTTCTAGTAGAATTTCAGTTGTTTCGATGACTGTTTTAACGATTGATTCAACGACCCTTGAGTTAAAGTGAGGGTTTGTAGTTGCTGTAAAATATACCTCAATGCTATGAGCAATTATATCAACTGCGCTATATGCTAAGTACTCTTTTGAAACACTACTCATAAGTTCTGGATTTACAATAGAGACAACAGGGTTTACATGTACTGAAGCAATTGAGTATTTCTGTTTTGTCTCATCATTCATAATTACGGAGTTGCCATTCATTTCACTTGCAGTTGCAGCTAGAGTCATAATAGTAAACAGTGGCACTGCTTGAGTGATTTGAGCTTTGTTAACATAAAAGTCCCAAACATCGCCATCATAAAGAGTTCCAGCTGCAATGGCTTTTGCACTATCTACAACTGAGCCACCGCCTACTGCTAAAATAGCTTGAACTTTTTGCTCTCTTGCAATTTTAATTCCATCATTAACTCTACTTAAAAGTGGGTTACTAACTACACCATCAAGTTCACTACATGTAATGTTCTCAGAGTTTAATAAAGCAATTACTCGTTCATAGAGTCCATTTTTTTTAATACTCCCAGTGCCATAAACTAAAAGCACATTGTCTATATCTGCATCTTTTAGATGTTGTGCTATATTTTTCTCTTTATCTTTTCCAAAATCAACTTTAGTTGGGTTGTAATATACAAAATCATTCATATCTTTTACTCTTTTTGTGTAACACTAAACGCTTTTTCAATTGCATTAATAAATGAAGCTCTTACATTTCCATCTTCAAGCGCTCCGTATCCTGCAGCTGTTGTTCCTGCTGGACTCATTACGCCATCTTTTAAAATTGCTGGATGAGAATCTTGAATAATTGTTCCAAAACCATCAAATAGACCTCTCATTAAAGTCATGGCATCTGCTCTTTTTAAGCCTTGTTTTACTGCACCATCACAAAGTGCTTCTGCAACTAGAGCTAAATAGGCTGGTCCACTTCCTGAAAGGGCTGTTCCAATGTCAAGCTCTTTCTCTTTTTCTACCCAAAGTGTTTCTCCTATTGAGCCAAATAGCTCTTTTGAGATAGATGCTTTTTCAACATCACCTGTTAATATTGTCATTGACTTCATTTTAGAAGCCGCTAAATTAGGCATTGCTCTAATGGTGTATTGAGAAGAGATGGACTCTTTCAAAGCTTTACATGTAGTTCCTGCTAAGACAGAGTACAAAGTATTACATGTACCTTTTAATTTGTGAGAAACCTCTTGTAAATTAGCTGGTTTTACACAAAAAATCAGACTTTGATCTGTTATGTCATACTCATCTAAAAGGTGTGCTTCTACTGAAACACCTAGTCTCTCTTCAAATTTTGCAATAGACTCTAGTGAGCGTCCAACAACTACAAATTTAAACTTCTCTTTTAACCCTTGTGCTATAGCAAGAGCCATGTTTCCATTTCCAATAAATGTTAGCTTATTCATATTTTAGTTACCCTCTTTATCTAAAAAGTCACTTAAATTTTCTGCAATTCCATAAATTTTCGAATCACTTAAAATTACTTGTGCCATTTTGTTGTTATCTGTATTAAAAACAATAGGAGCGGCAAAGTTAATAGTAGATTTTTCAATATTTTCTTGGACAATCATAATATTTAGTGTTAAAATATTTGAACTATCAACTATCTCCATATTTTTTTGCAATTGAGTTGGAATTTCAAAAGAGTATTCACGCAGTGCAAAAGGGTTTACGAGCGTAAATGTAGGAGCCTCTTCTCCAACTGCTTCTAGGCGCATAAAAATATCATCTATCTTCTCTAGTTTAAACTGTTTTATATTTTCAAAGCCCAAAAGTGGAACACTAAGATCAAAAATCATGATAACCTCTTAAATTTAATTTGTAAGTGACTAACCATAATAGATGACATATTCAATGAAAAGAGAAGCTATAAGCTGTGAGGCAAAATCTCGCAGATGCACTTATTGTGCCTCAAGAGGTTTTAACGAAGCAGATTGTAGCTTATCTTTTCACCCTACGGGCAACATTTAAAAGATTCATCTTCTGCGTTGAACTTCACTTAACGATGCTAGCATCGCCAAGC
>JAYEGD010000096.1:0-3947 GCA_034658915.1 Campylobacterota bacterium
CTCAATTACAAGAACAAGCTTTAATTGGGGCGTAAAACTTCCAACATCTATGAATGATGACAAACATGTAATGTATGTTTGGCTAGATGCACTTTTAAACTACATTACAGCTCTAGGCTATGGTGATGATGAGAAAGATATGTCATACTGGCCAGCTTCAATTCACTTAGTTGGTAAAGATATTTTACGTTTTCACGCAATATATTGGCCAGCATTTTTAATGAGTTTAGATCTACCACTCCCTAAGCATATTGGTGCGCATGGTTGGTGGACTCGTGATGGCGAAAAGATGAGTAAGTCACGTGGAAATGTTGTTGATCCTAAAGAGGTAGCAGATGCTTATGGATTAGAAAATTTTAGATATTTTATGCTTAGAGAAGTTCCATTTGGTCAAGATGGAGACTTTTCACAACGTGCATTCATAGATAGAATAAATTCAGATTTGAGTAACGACTTAGGAAACCTGTTAAACAGAATAATAGGTATGAGCTATAAATATAGTGGTGGTGAAATAGATAGTAAAGATGTTGAAAAATACCACAAAAAAGAGCTAGATGCTATGAATGAGCAGATTAAAACTCTTGATAAATATGTAGATGAGCTACAGCTACACCGATTTTTAGAGGAGCTTTGGAGACTTTTTGCAATTGGTAATGTTGCAATTACAGAGTCTGAGCCATGGGCTAAAGTAAAAGAGGGAAAAGTTGATGAAGCGTTAGCAACAGTTGCTTTAGTTGCCAATATTTTGGCTCGTGCATCACTTCTTTTACACGCTATTATGCCTAAAACTACAGAGACTATTGCAGATGCTCTGAATTTTATGATTGATAGTGAGTCATATAGAAAATTTATTGTTAATGAGACAATATTAGAGACTTTTACAATTAAAAAAGTTCCACCACTATTTCCTAAAGTTGAAGAGCCACTGCTACAACAAGCACCGCAAACTCTAAAAGATGAGCCTAAAAAAGAGCAAATAGAGAACTCAAAAAGTGAAGTTGCTGAAGATGACAACCTAATTACTATTGATAAATTTTTTGAAACAACACTTAGAGTAGGGCTGGTAATTGAAGCTGAAGAAGTTCCAAAGAGTAAAAAACTACTAAAATTAAAAGTAGATTGTGGCGAGGGTGGAGTAAAACAAATTTTAGCAGGAATAAAAGATTTTTATAGTGCTGATGAGCTACTCAATACAAGTGTTTGTGTAGTTGCAAACTTGAAACCAGCAAAACTTATGGGAATGTTGTCTGAGGGTATGCTTTTAGCTGCTAAAGATGATGATGGTCTTTGTTTAGTACGTCCTGAGAAACCAAAAGTTGCAGGAACGCTTATTAAGTGAGGCTTAACAATGTTATAACTCTTATTAATGCAGAGCTTAAAAGTAGGGCAAATATTGTTGCATTTGAGAAGATAGTTGTAGATGTAAAAAGAGTTCTTAGAGGCGATTTGTTTATTGCTTACAACTCTTTAGATATTCCACAAGCACTAAGCTTAGGTGCTTATGGAATTATTTATGATGAAGATATTGAAATTTTGGATGATGAAGTTGCTTTTTTAAGAGTCTCATCTTGTGATGATGCACTTTTAAGAGTGCTTCGTTTCTCTTTGCTTAATAAAAAGATTAAAAGTTATGATTGTGATAAAATTACAATCGAATTAGCTTCTTGTTTAGAGTATAGATCAGATGTTTTAGTTATTAACTCTGCACTTAAAACTATCTACTCTAAAATAGTGAATTTAAATGAAAATTCAGTTGTACTTTTCTCTTCAAAAATAACTCCAATAGAACTTTTTATTGACTCTACATGTATGATTCCAAACATAGAAAAAACTATTACTACTATAGAAAAAACTGTTTTTGAGACTACATTTATTTATAGAGATAACTATTATGATAGAGTTCTCTTTTCTCCTTTTTTTACACCATATTTAGAGAAACTTTTTAATTTTTTAGATAGCATTAGTATTGAGTTTATTTTAAAGACATCTCTACATGTAGAACACTTTACGCCAATTTTTTGTGATAAAGATTTAAATATAGTGGATTTTGGTATGAGCCAAAAAGTTCTTATTTTTGAAAATGATATGGAGTTAATTGAGACACAAATTGATTTTTTAAAGAGTATGGCTTCATGGGCAAAGATGCTCTACTTTATTCCACTCTCTTTTAAAAGTAGGTTAAGCGACACTCTACATGTAGAGTATTACGCTGATGATATGGAGCTATTAACACTTATGGAGACTAAGAGTTATCACTATGGCTTAGTAGCAGGAAAAAGAGGTAGTTTTTTAGACAATAGAAACAAAACAAAAGAGAAGAGACAGTTAGTAATGGAGTTTTAAAGTGAATAGAAGAGCATTTTTAACAACTACAGCAGTTGGTGCAATTGGTTTAAGTGGATGTAATGATAGCAATAGAGTAGCAATTGACTACTCAAAACATCCTGAAAAAAAAGATGATAAATACAAGAGTGTAAATGTTAATAAAAATAAAAAAGTAAAGTTAAGCCTTGCAACATCTTGGCCAGCACATTTTGACATTATGGGAACAGGTGTTGACAGGTTCGCTGAAAAAGTAAAAATAGCAAGTAGTGGTTCATTGGAGATAAAAATTTATCCCAAAAATACACTTGTTCCTGCTCTAGCAGTTTTCGATGCTTGTTCCACTGGCGAAATAGACGCTTTTCACTCTGGTCCATACTACTGGAAAGGCAAAAATAGTGCATTTTCACTCTTTAGTGGAATCCCATTTGGTTTTAGTGCAGAGGAGATTAACTCATGGATGTATTATGGAAATGGAATGAAGCTTTGGAGGCAGATGTATGCAAAGTACAATTTGCACCCATTTTTAGGTGGAAATACAAATATTCAAATGGGTGGATGGTTTAGAGAGCCAATTAAATCGCTAAAAGATATGCAAGGGTTAAAAATGCGTATTCCCGGTCTTGGTGGTGAAGTATTTGCTAAAATGGGAGTGAACCCAATTTTACTACCAGCAGGAGAGATTTACACCTCATTAGAGCGTGGTGTAATTGATGCAACAGAGTGGGTAGGACCAGCACTTGATATTAAGATGGGATTTTACAAAGTTGCACCATACTACTACTCAGGATGGCATGAGCCAGGCTCAGTTTTAGAACTCACATTTAATAAACAAAAATTCAACTCTCTATCTCAAGAGCATCAACAAATCATAGAGTTAGCAAGTGATAGTATGAATTCGCATATGACATCAGAGTTTCATGCTAAAAACATCATTGCACTGCAAGAGTTAGAGTCTTTACATGTAAAGCTAGAGAAGTACCCACAAGATGTAATAGAAGCAGGAAAAAAAGCATTAGTAGCAGTTTTACAAGAGTTAGGAGCTAAAAACAGTGACTTTAAAGCTGTAAGCGATGATGTATTAGATTACCTTAAGTTAAGCAAAGAGTGGAGCAAAGTTAGTTTAGAATATTTTTTAAATGTGAGGTCATAATATGTCAAAACAAGAGGGAACTAAAATATGAATGAAAAATTAAATGAACTAAAACACATACTTAAAGATATGTTTCAAATGAATAATAGTGATTTAGATTTTGGAATATATAGAATTATGAATATGAAAAATTGCCAAATTATGGAGTTTTTTGATACAAAATTAAACTCTATTCAATTAGCACCAAAAGAACAAGATATTATCTACTCAAATATGATTGAATTTTTTAGCCGTTACTATCAAGATGGTGATTTTATAAGTCAAAGAAGATACAGTGATAAAAACTCTTATGCTATACCATATAATGGTGAAGAGGTAAAACTTCATTGGGCAAATGCAGACCAATACTACATAAAAACAGGAGAATACTTTAAAAACTACACTTTTAAAACTAAATACGCAACGGTTGATTTTAAAGTTAATGAGGCTGATAGCTCAAAAGATAATAACAAAAGTGAGAAAAGATATTTTG
>JAYEGD010000097.1:0-1802 GCA_034658915.1 Campylobacterota bacterium
CTCCACAAATAGGTGATGAGGTTTTACTCTTTAATACAGATGGCAATACTATTTTTATTACAGATATTCTAAAACGCTCACTTCCATCAACATTAGAGATAGATACTCAAAGTGCGATAGCTATTAATGCAAACTCTATTACACTAAATGCACAAAACTCTATTAATAGCTTTGCAGATGAGGCTAATGTTGTAATATCTAAAGTAAGCTTTTTAACAAAAGTTGCTACTTTTAAGGCAGCTACTCTAAATGTTATCTCTACAATGTACCAAGGTGCAATTGAGCATTTAAATATGAAAAATGAGAGTGTAACTCAAAACATAAGTGGACATCAAGAAATACAGTGCAACTCTAGTAGAAAAATCACCAATAACAGTGACATATACTACACAAAAGATAGCATTTTAGTAGCAGATGGGCAAGTTAAAATTGATGCCGATCAAATAAATATGGGCTAAGGAGTTAAAATGTTTCAAGTAACAATGATGGAAGCTACAAATATGGCGATGCCAGATGTGTGTAAAACACCAACACCTGCGGGACCTATACCTATTCCATATCCAAATATTTCAATGTCATCTACTGCAGTTGGAACAGTTGATACAATGCTAGTAGATGGAACTCCGGCTCTAAATATGATGAGTCAAATTGTGACAAGTCAAGGAGATGAAGCTGGAGTTGCTGGTGGGCTAATTTCTAGTATGATAATGGGACCTACTAAATATACACTTGGAAGTACGTCGCTTTTTATTGAGGGCGCGCCTAGCGTAAAACTAACAAGCATGACAGGACAAAATGGTGAAGTAATGAATGCAGTAGGCGCATGTACAGTTCCTAGTCAAACAATTATGTTAGTTTTGAGTTAAATATTAGTATGAGCAACTTAAAAAATCTTCCAATTGGAATACAGACATTTAAAGACATAAGAGAAAAAAGTGAAAATTACCTTTATGTGGATAAAACAGATATTGCATTTGAGTTAATAGATAACGGAAGATACTACTTCCTTTCACGTCCAAGAAGGTTCGGGAAATCTCTTTTTATGGACACTCTACAAAACATCTTTGAAGCAAAAAAAGAGCTTTTTGAGGGGTTAGCTATTTATGAGAAGTGGGATTGGGAAGTTTCATACCCTGTTATTAAAATAGCATTTGGTAAAGTTAAAAGCGTAAATGAGCTTAAAAGAACTATCATTTCTATTTTAGATGACAACCAAAACAGACTACATGTAGAGTGTAAATCAATAGATGACTATGCAATATGTTTTAAAGAGTTAATAAATAGTGTCTATCAAAAATACAATCAAAAAGTAATAATTTTAATAGATGAATACGACAAACCAATATTAGATAACCTAGAGAATATGGATGTGGCAATAGAAAATAGAGAGATACTAAGTAGGCTCTACACAGAGATTAAAAATGCAGATGAGTTCATAAAGTTTGCAATGCTTACAGGGGTTTCTAAATTTGCAAAAGCTAGTATTTTTAGTGGACTTAATAATATTAAAGATATCAGCTTAGATAAAAAATATGGAAATATTTGTGGCTACACTCAAAAAGATATTGAAACAACTTTTATGCCATACTTAAAAGATGTAGATTTAGAAAAAGTGAAAACATGGTACAACGGCTATAACTTTTTGAAAGATACTCTCTATAATCCTTTTGATATTTTACTCTTTATTGACAATGATTTAGTGTTTAAAAACTATTGGTTTAGCTCTGGAACACCAACCTTTTTAATTCAACTCATAAAGCAACAAAACTACTTTTTACCGAATTTAGCAAACTTAACAGTAG
>JAYEGD010000097.1:1812-3928 GCA_034658915.1 Campylobacterota bacterium
GTTTTGATATTGAAAATTTAGATTTAGAGGTGGTACTTTACCAAGCAGGATATTTAACAATTGAGAGTATGGAGATAGATGAAGATGATGATATTTTCTACACCTTAAAACTACCAAATAAAGAGGTTAAAAGCTCTTTTAATCAGTTTATTATTCACGCTCTTTATAAAGACAATACTCTAAAAAGAAAAAGTATAATCAAGGCACTAAGAGAAGCTTCACTAGATGATTTAAACATTGCATTCAGAGCCATCTTCGCCTCAATTCCATACAACAACTACACAAACAATAACATCCAAGTTTATGAGGGGTTTTACTCTAGTGTAGTCTATGTCTATTTGCAAAGTTTAGGTTTAGATATTATTGGTGAAGATGTTACATCTAAAGGAAGAATAGATTTAAGTGTTAAAATAGAGAACTACATCTACATTATTGAGTTTAAAGTAGGTGGTGAAAATGCACTCGAACAGATTAAAAGAGTGAACTATCAAGAAAAATATCTCAATGAAAACAAAGAGATATTTTTAGTAGGTATTAACTTTGATGAAAAAGAGAGAAATATCTCTAAATTTGAGTATGAGAAGGCAACATAAAAAAATAAAGTGTCATTTTTACTCTATATTTCAATGTTATAATAAAAATAAATTACTATTTCTCAAAGGACAACAATGTCGTCAAATAGACTATTTAGTATTAATATGCCGCAATCACCCAATGATTACGAGTTTGAAGTTCTCTCATTTAGTGGTGAAGAGGAGATTGGTGAACTGTTTCGCTACGAAGTAGAGATTATCTCTCAAAACAGTGACATTGATGCTCAGTACATGTTAGACGTTGAAGTATCTTTACAACTTCATAACAAAGATGGTGAAGACACCTACATACATGGTGTGCTAGAGTACTTTGAAGCTCAACAAGAGATTGGAAAAGGTTATATTCTTTACAAAGCTTGTTTAGTTCCGAAACTTTGGTGGCTTAGTGTTGCTAAAAATCAACTTATATTTTTAAACAAATCTGTTATTGAAATTTTAGAATCTACACTAATATATGGTCATTTTACAAAAGATGACTATGAGTTTAGACTACATAGCAGTTATGAAACAAGAGAGTATGTTTGTCAATACGAAGAGAGTCACTATGACTTTTTTAGAAGATGGATGCAAAGAGAGGGAATTTACTTCTTTTTTGAACAAAATGTAGATGGATGTAAGTTAGTAATTACAGATGCCAACGATAAACATAGAGAGCTAGAAGAGTTAAACACTATGCTTTATCGACCAAACTCAGGGCTTCAAGAGTTTAATGAACAAGCAGTCTCAAATGCACTCTTTCGCTCAAAAAACACCATTAAAAGTGTTAGAATGAAAAACTACAACCCAGACAAGCCATCTTTGGAAATAAACACATACACACAATCATCACTAAATGACCCAACAAAAACCTACCTTTATGGAAACAACACTCAATCTATTGAAGAGTCTAAAAGATTAACAGTTATAAATGAAGAGAAGTTTAAATGCACCGCTCAAGAGATGCTAGGTGACTCCAACATTGTCTCTTTAATTCCTGGTTACATCTACACACTAAATGAGTATTTCAAAGCAGAACTGAACCAACAATACATAATGGTTAAAGTACATAGCAATGGCTCACAAAAAGCGATGCTTTCAAACATTATTGCAGCAGATGACAACGAAACATCATTTTACCAAAATGAGTTTATAATGATTCCCTCTACAACACAATACAGAATGCAATCATCCACCCCATGGCCTAAAATTAGTGGAATGTTGTCTGCTACTATTGATGGCGCTGGAAGTGGAGAAGTAGCAGAGTTAGACAAACATGGACGCTACAAAGTCATAATGCCATTTGATTTAAGTGGAAGAGAACATGCAAAAGCCTCAATGTTCCTACGAATGGCACAACCTAGTGCTGGAGGAAAACAAGGTATGCACTTCCCACTTCATAAAGGCACAGAAGTTCTAATTGCATTTAAAAATGGAGACCCAGACCAGCCCATTATTGCAAGTGCAGTTCCTAACATTGACACTCCTAGTCCTGTAAATGAAAAAAATATCACTCAAAGTGTTATTACAACAGCTAGTGGCTTAAC
>JAYEGD010000098.1:0-3927 GCA_034658915.1 Campylobacterota bacterium
ATTCAAGGCGAACTTTGCTTGGCGATGCTAGCATCGTTAAGTGAAGTTCAACGCAGAAGATAAATCTTTTAAATGTTGCCCGTAGGGTGAAATGAGAAGCTACAATCTGCTTCGTTAAAACCTCTTGAGGCACAATAAGTGCAACTGCGAGATTTTGCCTCACAGCTTATAGCTTCTCTTTTCATTGAATATGTCATCTATTATGGTCAGGCACTTATTTGAGTAGTTTAAATCTTACAAACAGTACAGCCAAAATTAATGAAAATATTAAAAGAGCTATATATAAGACTCTATTATCATCCTCACTATCTGATGTTTTCACAAAAATCCATTTATTGTAAGCACTTTGTACCTCATCTTCACTAAAGCTATCTATTGTTTTGTTAATAATTGCTAATCCTGTATCACCGAGACTCTTTGAGAGTGCAATTCTAGGTTCATAGTCCATATCTAGTTTTACAAAACCTATAATGTTGTTTATGTTATTGTTGCTAATTATGTATGATGCTGAGGCACTATCTGTGATGAAATAGTCTGCTTCATGGCTTATTAACTTTTTAATTAAATCTTCTCTTTTGTCAACTACTAAAACTTCAATATCTGGGTAACTCTTTTTTAAATATTTAATTACTACTGCACTATCATCAGTTATTGCAACTTTTTTGTTTTTAATACTACGTAGCGACTCTATATTCTCACCTGAACCATAGCCATACAACACATAAGGTATGCACAAATATGGCTTTGACAAGTTTGCATATTCACTCAATAAAGTTTTAGAAGATACAACAGGCAGTAGTTGAACTTCTGCATTTTTCATCTTCTGCTTTGCATCACTCCAACTATTTGACACTACTAACTTTAAATCTATCCCTGTTCTATCAGATAGCATTCTCAAAATTTCATTAGAGATACCAAAAAATTGCATTGTCTTTTCATCATAACCCTCAAATGGTAACCACATTGGATCTACTGTAAATTTAATCTCTTTGTGTTCATCTAACCAATTCAACTCTTTATTAGAGAAATTAAGCATAGACATTTTAGAGTCTGAAAACCATTTTTTTCGCAATCTCTCTACATTATTTTCGCTCAATGAGGCATTAACTTTGTCAATTATTTTTTTCAATACCACATAATCATCTCTAATTCCCATCTGAATTTGAACATGTGAAAGATTTGTAATAGGTGCATTTACACCCATATTTGGTAAAAAAGTATTCTCTAAAACATACTGAGTAGATGGGTAGTCATTAATAAAAGCAGACGCTTTATTTCTATAGACCATCTGCAATCCATCATAAATTGTTAAAGTCTCCACTACTCTAATTGCTGGGTAGTTCTCTTTTATCCAATCGCTTATCATAAAACCTTTTAATATTGTCACTTTTTTCCCATTTAAATCACTCATTTTAAAGTATCTAGGGTCATCTTTTCTTGAAAAAGAGTAGTAAGGAATACTAATATATGGTGTTGTAAAAACTAAATATTTACTACGAGCATCAGTTTTAACAACTCCACTTATCATATCTATTTTTTTCTCTTTTATTGCATCCAATGTGTTGTCAAAACTACTTAAAGTAACAAGCTTAAACTTAATACCACTCTCTTTAGTGATAATTTTCAGATAATCTGATGCAATTCCAACATGTTCTCCATTTTTATCAATAGCATCTAGTGTATGCCACTTAACATCAATTCCAACTTTTATTTCAGGATGATTTTTAATAAATATTTTTTCTTCTTCACTCAACTCAACTGCATATAGAGTAAGAAATAGAGCAAGTAGTAAGTTAATTATTTTCACTGTGGCTCTCCTTGTTGAATTTGCAGTGGTTTTTCATCTTCGTTGTTAAGGTATATGCTTTGAGATGGAAATGCAAAAGAGAGGTTGTTTTTTTCAAAAATATCCATTATTTTGTACATTACATCCTCTTTCACTTTAAGCCACTCTCCCCAAACTACACTTTTAGAAAAGCAGTAAACCATAATATCAATGGAAGATTCTGAGAATTTATCTACATGTACAAACAGTGTTTTTTTAACACCATACTCCATGTCAGATGAGACTACTCTTGACATCTTTCTTGAGTAGCTTTTCTCCTCTTGAAAATTATCATCTGCAACTCCATCGTGTTGAACTAACATCTCTTTTATTTGATCTACTGCATTTTTTAAATCTTGTGGTGAAGATGAGTAAGTAGCACCTAAGTGCATGTAAATTCTTCTTCCAACAACTCTTTTATTCCAGTTTTTTACCTTAGAAGATGCCATAATAGAGTTTGGAACATATATCATTGAGTTATCGAATGTTCTAATTTTAGTAGTTCTCATTCCAATATCTACTACTGTTCCCTCTGCACCATCAGCTACTATCCAATCACCTTGCGTAAAGGTGTTGTCTAAAATAACAGAGATAGAGCCAAAAATGTTTGAAATTGTCTCACGAGCGGCAAATGCAACTGCTAAACCACCAATTCCAAGAGATGCAATAACCCCACTTACATCATAACCTAAGTTACTAAAAATGACTAAAAAACCTACAATAATAACAAATGATTTCAGAAAGTTTACAAAAAAGTTAATCATCTCTCCACGAACATTAGGGTAGTTTTGCAACATATTATTAGAGTACATAACTACAAAATTATTAATAAGTCTAAATGATGCCCAAATAAGTATCAAGATATAGATAAGCATAAAATAGCTTACTATATTTTCATTATCAACAGACATGAATAGAATTCTTAGAGATATATCTATTGCTACAACATATAAAAAGTATCTAAATGGAACTCTTAAGGAGTTATCTAAATATGTGTTAAGCTTAATTTGAGAATCTGTCGATTTTTTCTTAAAAAGTTTATCTAAAATAAAAAGTATAGTATCGATTACTATCTTTTTAAAGATAACAATAAACACTATAAACATAATAGACACCAAAAGTTGCCCAACACTGATTTTGAAGTACTCTTTTACTCTATCATTTAATGTACTTAGCTCATCTAACGCATTGAAATATGTAATTAAATTATCAATCTCTAAGCTAGTTAAAATAGTGTTTGTAGATAGTGTTTCAATAGTTCTAGCAGCAATAGCATAAAATATCTCACTATATACATTTTGTCTATCTATGTAATGATTATAAATATTTAAAAACTCTTGCTCTTTTTGTGTTATTTCACTCTTTTTCAATATTTTTTCATAGATTATTTTATATTTTTTATTTGAAAAAATCATTGTCTCTGAGTATTTAACAAAAAGCTCTCTGTAATCTTTTAGAGGTTTTAAAGAGTTACTATACTCTTTTACAGTAACTAGTAGTGTTTCAAAGGTTCTCTCCATATGAACTGTTTGAAGTTTCATCTGGGCAATTAAAATAGCTAGCTTATCCCCTTTTGCTTGTGCATCTCTTAGTTCGAGAAGATCACTTATGTACTTCTCTTCTTGATTATTTTTGTTGATTGTAGTAAAGTCACCATCTTCTAATTTTTCTAAGAAATACTCAACTAATGCATCCTTTTCATCATTAAGACGTTTTTTCAAACTCTCATCTACACTTTGAGACATCTCATAGTTAAGAAGATTTATTTTATTTAGAATTTTAATATTAAAAGCAGAGTCGCTTCCAAGAAGAAGAGTGTTTAGAAGTAAAAAAAATATTATATATATTCTCATATTTAGCTCTTTTTTGCGCAACTATATCGAAATTAATCATAATTTGTGCTTTTAAGTGCATGACCACAATAGATGACATATTCAATGAAAAGAGAAGCTATAAGCTGTGAGGCAAAATCTCGCAGTTGCACTTATTGTGCCACAAGAGGTTTTAACGAAGCAGATTGTAGCTTATCTTATCACCCTACGGGCAACATTTAAAAGATTCATCTTCTGCGTTGAACTTCACTTAACGATGCTAGCATCGCC
>JAYEGD010000099.1:0-3881 GCA_034658915.1 Campylobacterota bacterium
AAGATATTTTAACACCCACTCAACATATATTGCACTTTAAAAAAGAGAAACGTCGAGGCAAAGTAGTGACATTAGTAGGAAGATTCTCTTTACATGTAGATGATGTCAAGAAACTACTAAAAGAGCTAAAGCAGTCACTTGGTTGTGGTGGCTCATACAAAGAGCCATACATGGAGTTTCAAGGTGAATTGCAAGAGAAATTAAAAGAGGCTTTGAAGAAAAAAGATTTTAGATTTAAGCAATAAAGGCAAAGAAAATGGGACTCAAAAAACTTCCAATTGGAATTTCGACATTCAAAACAATCATAGAAAATAGTTATATTTATGTGGATAAAACAGATATTGCACTTGACTTAATTGAAAATGGTCAATACTATTTCCTTTCACGTCCTAGAAGATTTGGTAAATCTCTCTTTCTTGATACTTTAAGAACAATTTTTGATGGCGATAAAGAGATTTTTAAAGGGTTGCATATTTATGATAAGTATGAGTTTGTTAAATATCCTATTATTCGTATTAGTTTTAATGATGGAAATTTTAAAACTAAAGAGGAGTTCCGTCAAACAATCTATGAGATACTAAAAACAAATCAAAGAGATTTGACTATTACATGTGATGATGACTTATCGCTAAGTGGTTGTTTTAGAGAGCTAATTTACAAAGCGTATGAAAAACACAATCAAAAAGTAGTAATCCTTATAGATGAATACGATAAACCAATTTTAGATAATATTGAAAATAGTGAAATAGCAAAAATTATGAGAGAAGAGCTTAAGAACTTCTATAGCGTCATAAAAGGTGCAGATGAGTACTTAAAATTTGTTTTTATCACAGGAGTTAGTAAATTTTCAAAAGTAAGCCTATTTAGTGGGTTAAACAATATTCAAGATATAACTCTGCATCCTAAATATACAACTATATGTGGCTACACTCAAAAAGATATAGAGAGCGTATTTAGTGAGCACTTAAAAGGTCAAGACTTTGAAAAAATTAAAAAGTGGTATAATGGCTACAAATTTTTAGGAGAGGGAGTTTACAACCCTTTTGATATTTTACTCTTTATCTCTAATGAGTTTATGTATCGTAACTATTGGTTCTCTACAGCAACACCTACTTTTTTACTAAAACTTATTGAAAAAAACAGATACTTTTTACCAAACTTAGAATCAATTGTAAAAGATGAGATGATGTTAAATAGCTTTGATGTAGATTGTATTGAGCTAGAGACTCTAATGTGGCAAACAGGATATTTGACAATAACTCACATAAGTGAAAACTATGATGGAACACCGCTATTTCATTTAGAGATTCCAAACTATGAAGTAAAAACTTCACTAATTAACTCTTTCGCTGATTTTATGAGTAAAATAGAGCATAATTCCGTTGTTTACAAAAATAATATCTATAAATCTTTACTAGATCAAGACGTATTATCTTTAGAAAAAGAGCTAAAAGCACTCTATTCAGCAATCCCATATAACCTTTTTACAAACAATAAAATGTATGAATACGAGGGCTATTATGTTAGTGTTTTTTACTCATACATAAAAGCTCTAGGAGTAGAACTTATTGGTGAAGATGTCACAAACAAAGGAAGAATTGATTTAACGCTTAAACTTCCACAAGCAATATATGTAATAGAGTTTAAAGTAGATGGCACAAATGCATTAGCTCAAATTAAAGAGAAAAATTATCATGAAAAATACCTAAACGAAAATAAACCGCTCTATCTTATTGGAATTGAGTTTGATACCAAAGCAAGAAATATCTCAAAAGTTGAATTTGAAGAGGTTGATTTTAAAAATTAGGTAACTATTCAGCACATGCTCATTTTATGTGCTGAATTAAATTTTTAATTATTTAGTTTAGGAATTTGGTGTGAGGAAAGTGAGAATGAAAATCTGACAAATCTTTATCAATCTGATTTTAAAATTACATTATGTAGCATAAAAAGCGAATTTTAAAACTAAATCAAAAAAGGTTTAGCTAAAAATTAGCGTACTCTTTTTCTAACAGGCTTAAGCATATCTTTGTGATACTTTTCTATCCCAACAGTTTGAACTTCATCAATTTTTAAAATATTTGCTATATTTTTAAGTCTTCCTAGGTGTCTAATTATTTTTAAAAAACCAACCAATGATATAGTTCCTAAACGCTCAAACTTTATGTAGGTGCCATATGCAATGCCTATCTCTTCACTAAACTGTTTTTGAGTTAAACCCTTTTTTACTCGAAGCACTTGAGCTTCTTGAGCTAGCTCTTTAGCAATCTCTTCTTCTGTAAGCATCAAAAATTCTTGATAAGCACTCATTTTAGCTCCTTTTTACTTCTAGATGGTGTCCTAAAAATAGAGTCTATATATTTAGTATCTTCTAAGATAGTTTCAATTAATGGTTCAGCAATGTCAAGTTTATTGGCTAAAATAGTTAGTCGGTTATGCTTTATTGCAATAAACTCAGCCATAATTTCAAATGGATTTTGGATATCACACAGTAGAGCAATTTTTTTAAGAGCTAAACTTTTTACTCTATGAGCTGGTTTCTTATCAATAGTTAACTGATGCCATTTTAGTCCAGCATCTGAAGCTGCATATGTCAAGTCATAAGATGGTGCATATCTCCAATTATAGTTTTTATCCATTAAAAATGAAAAATTGCGAGAGTGGTCATCTCTATTTGCAAACACTAGGTTAAATATCATACTCTTGAACATCTGTTCTCTATCAACTATTGGGACACTAAGCATTCTTCCAGTTCTAAAAAGAGCCTCATAGCCCATAGAGAAAGATTCAGTATTATGCCCAAGCAATCCTGCTAGAGAGTGCATATGTAACCTTTCTCCTGTTTTTGTTACATCAAACCGTTCTGTTATAAAATAGTAATTACTATCTTCATCGCTCTCTAAGTAGCAGTTGCTAATTTGTATGCCACACTCTTTGGCTAAAAGGTAATAGAGATACTCTAGTTTTAAATCTTGATTATATTTATTGGACTCTTCAGCATCTTTTTTAGTATTAAACTTCACGATACATTTTATATAGCCCTTAGGAGTATCACTGTGAATTTGTGAAAGGTGTATAGACTTAGTAACTGGATTATAATCTATTACAGCTTTTGCTTTTGCACCTCCTGCACCACTATTTGATTTTGCTATGAGCTTAGCTATATCTGGATTAATACTATTACTCTCTAATAGATTTAAACTCTCATTTTTAAACTCTAAAAGTGAAAAGTAGAGCTCTTTTGAGTCTAACAATGAGGCAGAGTCGCTTGGAGCATATTCTAATGCACCAAGACCATTTGAGCCAATAAAGGATAGACGATCTAGCATACTAGGAAAAGAGCCTTTAGTATCTACATAATACTTTTCAAAATATCCCTTTCCATAAGCACCATTTATAGAGTCTGCTACCACTCCTATTTTATCTATCTCTTGAGAAATATTTCTAATTCCAACGATAGCAAATCTATCATGCTCAAAACACAAAGGAGAAAAGATAGAGTACTCTTCATTTAAAAGTTCAACTATAAACTTTTGATTAATTTGTGTTGCAAGAGCAATATTTCGATTCCAAGCATCTATTTTAATTATCTCATTCATTGCTATTCCATTTTATTAATTAATACTATTTTATTATTAATAAGCATAATTGGCACTTAATTAATATTATTTGATTAGAAATATAATCTAGTTCAGTAATTTTGATAACATAAATTAATTTTAATTTTAGTATAATAAGTGCCTGACCATAATAGATGACATATTCAACAACATTTAAAAGGTTTAGATTCAAGGCGAACTTTGCTTGGCGATGCTAGCATCGTTAAGTGAAGTTCAACGCAGAAGGTGAATCTTTTAAATGTTGCCCGTAGGGTGAAAAGA
>JAYEGD010000100.1:0-3870 GCA_034658915.1 Campylobacterota bacterium
TGACTCATTTAGCATTAAAAAGTTTTTAGCATTAAATAGTTTATTTGTAAAGTTACGACTAAGCTCTAACTTCTCATCTGATAGACGAATATCTCTTCCTTGAACTGCTAAAACTGCCAATGTGAAACGAAGAGCATCTGCGCTATATTTCTCTACCATATCAAGAGGGTCAATTACATTTCCTTTTGACTTACTCATTTTTTCACCATTTTTATCACGAACTAATGCATGTAGATAGATGTGATTAAATGGAAGTTTTTGCTTAAATGTATCGCCCATCATCATCATTCTAGCTACCCAGAAAAATAGAATATCGAAACCAGTGATAAGCAGACTATTTGGATAGAAATCTTTTATGTCATCACTTTGAAATAGCTTGTCCATCTCAACATCACCATTACCCCACCCTAGCGTAGAAAATGGCCATAAAGCAGAACTAAACCAAGTGTCTAAAACATCTGGGTCTTGTGTTACATTTTTTGAGCCACACTTACTACATGTAGAGTGGTTATCATCTAATGAAACCTCTTCATTTCCACAATCATCACAGTAAAAAACAGGGATTCTATGACCCCACCATAGCTGACGAGATATACACCAATCTCTTAGCTCTCCCATCCATGAGTTGTAGCTATTTATCCAGTGTGGTGGAAAAAATTGTGCTTCACCATCATTTACTTTCTCAATTGAAGTGCGTGCAACTTCACTTCTTACAAACCACTGTTTTGAAATGTACGGCTCTACAATATTTTTACATCTGTAACAGTGTCCTACTTGGTTAGTATGCTCTTCTACTTTATCTACAAAACCCTCTTGCTCAAGACGTTTCATAATTACGTCTCTAGCTTCAAGTCTCTCTAATCCCTCAAACTCTCCTGCATAAGAGTTTAAAATACCTTTTTCATCAAAAACTGTTATGAACTCTAAATCGTGTCTTTTTCCTACCTCGTAGTCATTTGTATCATGAGCTGGTGTTACTTTAACAACACCTGTTCCAAACTCCATATCTACATGTGAATCTGCAATGATTTTTATTTCACGATTAATTAGTGGTAGCTTTATACTTTTTCCAATAAACTTAGTGTATCTTTCATCATCTGGATGAACCATTATTGCACTATCTCCAAAGTATGTCTCTGGACGTGTTGTTGCTACTACCAACTCCCCACTACCATCTGCAAATGGGTACTTTAAGTGGTACATGTAACCAGCGTTTTCTTCGTGTTCTACTTCAATGTCACTAAGCGCACCATCATGTGTACACCAATTAACCATGTAGTTTCCACGAACAATTAAATTTTTATTGTAAAGATGAACAAAAGCCTCTTTTACAGATTTTTTAAGCCCCTCATCCATAGTAAAGCGTTCACGACTCCACGCTGGTGTTACGCCCATTTCACGAAGTTGAGAGACCATTATTCCGCCACTCTCCTCTTTCCAAGCCCAAACACGCTCTAAAAACTTTTCACGTCCTAACTCCTCTTTTGTAGTCCCCTCAGCTAAAAGTTGCTTCTCCACTACATTTTGAGTTGCAATTCCTGCATGATCGGTTCCTGGTTGCCATAGAGTTTTGTAACCATCCATTCTTTTATAACGAACTATTATATCTTGCAGAGTAAATGTTAGTGCATGACCAATATGTAGTCGCCCTGTCACATTTGGCGGCGGCATCATAATAGAGAAGTTTTTTCCCTCTTTTTGAATGGCTCTGTTTGAATCTACCTCAAAGTAGCCTCTATCTTCACAAATTTTGTAGTAATTTGACTCAATTTCACTAGGTTCATAAGTTTGTTTTGACATTTTTTCATCCAATTATTAATATTTTAATGCGATTATATCTAAAACTATTTACACAATTCCATGAATTAGCACTGTAAGTTATATCTCTTTACAAAAGATTAACACACTTTTTACTATCATTGCACCTATGAATGAAAACAGATTAAAACTTATTGAAGATATAGAGAAACTTCTAAATAGTTATGGTGGTCATGATACGCAGATCAACCCAGATTTGCTTGAGTATATGGATGAGAGTTCATTAAAAGATATTATTGGCTCACTTTTACGCCAAAAAGAGAATCCAATTGATCAAGATTGGTTACAACAGTTTAAAAAAGAGGATTAAAAGATGCAAGAACCTACTCATGAAGAGTTATCACAAGAGATTATTGAGCACTTAATGCACCCTAAAAACTATGGTAAGTTAGATGATGCAACTGGTGTTGGTGTAGGTCATGATGATGTTAGTGGGGAGTATGTAATTTTTTATGTACATGTAGATGGACAACTTATCCATAAAGTCTCATTTGCAACTAATGGTTGTCAAGACACTGTCGTACTGGGCTCTATGTTTACAGATATGATTAAGAATCAGACTATTGACAATGCTATTAAAATAAGCCAAAAAATGAGAGAAAAAATATCTCACCAATCTGCTACACAACAAGCTTGTGCAGATATGGTCTTAACATCTTTCGCAGCTGCTTTAGCGCACCATGAGATGAAACTTGATGGTTCTACTGAGGAGATGCATGCTATACATGTAGCTCAAAGTTGTGAAGTCAAAGAAGAGGTTGAAAATGGACAATAATCTCTTTAAAGTAAAACACAATAGCTGGCTCTCTATTTTATTTGGTTCATTTGCAATTAAAAACAGTGAAATTTCTAATGAGCTTTATGAGTTTTCTACAATTGCATTTAGACATTTAAGATGGATATCTCGTGAGCTTAAAGCTCTACATGTAGAGTACAATTATGATAGGTTGGAGTTAAATATTGAGCATAACACTACTCATGAGTTTTTAAAATCTATTATCTCTACTATTAGCTCTGCATCATTATATTACAATAAAAGTAGCTTATTTGAACGTATTAAAACCGATGAGCATTATATGTTATCACGTCTTAATAGTATGCTCATTAGTTGTAAAGATGAAAAAATCACAGCATTTAATAGAGGGATGAAGTATGAGAACAGAGAGCTTAACCCTAAACAAACATCATCATTAGTGAAATTTTTATTTGAGGAGTCCTACAAAGAGTATGAGCTAATTTTAGTCTATGCTTACATGCAAAATCATACAGACTCAATTCAAGAAAATGATATTTTTCAAGACCTAATAGATGAGTCACAATACCACCTAAAAAGTTTTGGAACTATGATGTCCAAACTAGGTATTTTGTCACTTCCTCGTGAACTACATGAAAAAACGTATAAAATAGATGATGTCTCAAAGTTTATTGTAGATGGAATTAAAGAAGAAGAGGCTGCTAAAGAGATGTGCAAGGCACTATCAGCTGAAGTTAATGACAAAGATTTATCTAAATTTTTTGACTTTATTAACTACCAAGAGAGCTATCATATTGACCTTATGAAAAAGTTACTATCTGATGTTACACACTAAAACAAACGTGTTCGTTTTAGTGGCAGGGACACAAGTGTCCCTACAACCCCCTAAAGCTACGAAAACTCAGTTTTCGAGAGATGAAGTGCATTTTTATACATTTTATATATTAGGTGTTTTATGAATATTTTAAAGATATCTCTTTTACATGTAGTAGTTTTACTCTTTGTTGGTTGTACTTTAAAAGAGCATTCTAATTTAGAAAAACATATTGTTAAAAGCCATAAGTTATCTACGGTTATGAGAAGTCTTGATTTAGTCGTTTATGCCAAAGAAAAAAGTGAGCTTGAAAAAGATGACTTAAAAAAGAGATATGCTTTGACATTAGCTGCTGCTATCAAAAAACTCTCATTAGAGGCTAATAGCTTGATACCAACTAATAGTGACAAAAAACTATTCAAATCTTACAATGCAGAACTTTACAAAAAAGCACAAAACATAGAAAATATTGCAAACAGTTATG
>JAYEGD010000101.1:0-3869 GCA_034658915.1 Campylobacterota bacterium
CTTACTCTTTCCGTTATCTCTTATATCTATTAATTGCTTTAAAATTTGCTCGTCTGTTATATTCATGTTTATGACTAGCAATTACTGTTCCCATTATGAAATTTATTTTACTGCGTTACTTAACATAGCAGTTATAAAAGTGTGGCGAGTGTTATATAGTTTGCGATACTCAATTTGACACTTATCAACAAGAGAGTGCCATCTTCTTTTAAAAAATGTTGCATCTTTTAAAAAATTGCCATCAAAGTCAAATAAATATGAAGAGTTACTTAATTTCTTTTGAGCTTCTATGAATGGCTTAGCAGATTCAAATAGTGGTATTTCTCTTATGCGACCTTTTGAAATTGAGCGTTTAATACTTATGGTATTTTCTTAAGACCCTCCATCTCCCTCTACACTATAATCTAAAATATATTTATCTTTGTTATCTTCTATTAATTCATTAAGGTAGGTTGTTATGTTGTCAATATCTTCATCATTTAGATTTAGTGCAAATGGAATCATCAGTTGTGCTTGTTGAGATGGTGACTCTTTTGAACGATATTTTTTCAATCTATGAGTCAAAAATCCTTTAGCTCTATTGGCTAAACGTGGGTACTCATTCATACCCTCAGCACTAAAACCGTGACAACCATTACAACCTTTTGTAAAGTAGAGTGTTTTTCCACTCCTGTAATCTCCTGCATATAGTTGTGTAATAATTAAAAATAGTAATACTAACTTATTCAACACTGAATCCTTATTTTGAAAATATATAAGTACCTGAATATAATAACAAATTAAAGTTTATTTGTCATAAAAAAAAGAAAAAAAATAATTTTAGCTATAATTTCTCAACCTAAAATAAACAACAGGAATAAATTTTGACTATTGATAATATTAAAAAAGTTGGAGTTGTGCTACGACCATCAACTCCATCACTTAAAAATACATTTTTTGATATTAAAAAGATGTTTGAATCATACAGCATTGAAGTAATACTAGAAAGCTCTAGTGCTAAGATGATTGATGTATTAGGACAAGAGTTTGATTTAATGTGTAAAAATGTAGATATGCTTTTAACAATTGGTGGAGATGGAACGCTAATATCTGCTGCAAGGAACTCATACAGACATCAAACACCAATTTTGGGGGTTCATGCAGGAAAACTTGGCTTTTTAGCAGATATTGCACTAGATGAGCTAGACTTATTTATTCAAAAAATGTTAGTAAAAGATTACTGCATAGACAAAAGAGCGATGTTAGAAGCAGTTATCAGTAGAGAAAATGGCACTCAAGAGGTTATTGCATTTAATGACATTGTAATTACAAGACCATCAATTTCAAAAATGATTTCATTAGAGACATTTTTAGAAGATAAACTTTTCAATACTTACTTTGGTGATGGTGTCATAATCTCTACACCAACAGGTTCTACTGCTTACAACCTATCTGCTGGTGGTCCTTTGCTACTACCACATACTCAAGTCTTTGCTATTACACCAATCTCTCCTCACTCGCTTACTCAACGCCCTGTTGTACTTCCTGGACACTTCTCTATTGAGATTAAAACACCAGACAATAGTGCGCTGGCAATTGTTGATGGACAAGATATGTATGAGTTTGGAAATGGCGATAGTATTACTATAAATTTAGCTCAACATGCAGCACATTTAATCCACAAAACAGAGTTTAACTACTTTGATGTACTACGTGAAAAACTAAGATGGGGTGATTAATGATTGATAGGTTTTACCTAAAAGATGCTCTCTCATTTAAAGAGGCAATTTTAGAGTTTAAAAATGGATTAGTTGTAGTTACAGGGGCAAGTGGTAGTGGAAAATCTGTTTTGATGAACACTCTTCTTAGCTCATTTGGATTAAGTGATGGGGATGCATCACTATGCGAAGCAAATGTAGATTGGTACATTAATGATGATAGTGGAATTATTAATGATGATGTAAATATTTTTCGTCAAGTTAAAAAAGAGAAGACAAGATATTTTATAAATAATCAGAGTCTATCTAAAAAAAATATTGCTCAAATATCTTCTAAATATATAAAACATTTAAGCCTAAAAGATTACAGTGACTTTGAACCAATTAATTTGCTAAAATTATTAGATAACAATATTTCATCTCCTCTACATGTAAAGAGTTTGGCAAAACTTTCAAAACTATTTGAAAACTACAAAAAACTAAAAGATGAGTTAAAACAGATAGAAGATGAAGAGAAAAGAATAGTAGAGCTTAAAGAGTTTTGTGAATATGAAATATCCAAAATCCAGAGTGTTGCACCTGTTGTTGGTGAAGATATAGAGCTATTACATGTAAAGAAACTTCTATCTAAAAAAGAGAAAGTAGAGGAGCTTATTTCACAATCTCAAGAGATATTTAATTTTGAAAGCAGTGTCAATAGCGCGCTTAGTTCACTAGAACAAGATAGCTCATTTTTTGATGACACAATGAATGAGTTAAGAGAGCATTTTGATAAAGCAATGGATAAATTTGAAGAGTTAGAGAGTGTAGATATTGAGTATGTTTTAAACCGTTTAGAGGCAATTAGTGAACTTAAAAATCGCTATGGCGATATTGAAGAGATTTTGGCTCATAAAGATAGTAAAATTCAAGAGCTTAAAAGATATGAAAATATCTCTATAGAAAAAAGTCAACTTCAAGAAGATATCAATGCGATTCAAAAAGAGTTAGATACTATTTCAAAAACTGTTCACGACAACAGAGTTAAAGAGTTACCATCTTTACAAAAGAGTATTAATAGCTATTTGAAACAGCTCTATATGAAAGATATTTCATTAGAACTTATTGAGTGCAGTCTATCTTCATTAGGTAAAGATTTGCTAGAGATAAAGCTAAATGAGAGTACGCTTAACAAAATTAGTTCAGGAGAGTTTAACCGTCTAAGACTGGCAATTTTAGCACTAAAAGCAGAAAATATCAGAGATAGTGGTGGTGTGCTAATGTTAGATGAAATAGATGCAAACTTGAGTGGTGAAGAGTCTATGAGTGTTGCAAAAGTGTTGCGAAAACTCTCTAAAAAGTATCAGATTTTTGTAATTTCTCATCAACCACAACTTACATCTATGGGTGAACAACACTTTTGTGTGAGTAAAGATAAACACTCACATGTAAAAGAGCTAACAAATGAGCAAAGAGTTCAAGAGATTGCAAGAATGATAAGCGGAGATGAGATAACCTCTAACGCTACATCATTCGCTATGGAGCTACTAGAGTGTGCCTTGTAGTAGCTGTAATTTTAGGAGTTATCTCATTTAACGCTTTTATGGCAGGCTCTTACACTTTAGGCATACTGTGTGCAAGTGCCTCAGTAGCTTTTTTAATTTTTATGTTTTATAATATTAAAAAAATGAGAGAGTACAAAAGAGATAAAAAAAGTTGAAATTAATATTATTCTTTACTACTGTTTATATCTTCTAACTGTTTAAGAATATTATATGGTAACATTATTGTTCTTCTTACAATGTCTAATGGAATAAATGCAATATCTTTTAGTACATTTGATGTAACTGTTGGGTCTCTTAAATCTCCATCTATTTTAAAAGTAGTAAACTGTTCACTCTCATCTCCTGCCAAAATATAGCCTATCAATGGGACTTTTGAGAGTGTGTTACCTGCTTTTGTTTTCATACTCATATTAACATCTACGCTATTACTTACTAAATCTATATCTCCATTTCCAGATAGTGTCAATGTTCCACTATTGGCTTCAAAACTTGTTATCTTAATATCATCTTCACTACCGGTTACATTCATAATAGCTTTTTTTATCTCCATACCATTTTTTGAATACCCAGCTTGAGAAAATGTTGCTAGAGACGGTATTGTGTTTACAAATGCTAACAAATTATTTAA
>JAYEGD010000102.1:0-3864 GCA_034658915.1 Campylobacterota bacterium
AAAAGATTCATCTTCTGCGTTGAACTTCACTTAACGATGCTAGCATCGCCAAGTAAAGTTCGCCTTGAATCTAAACCTTTTAAATGTTGTTGAATATGTCATCTATTATGGTCAGGCACTTAATACCTATTTAAAAGGATATATCATGGAAGTTAATAACAGTAACTCTGCAAATGCACTCTATGCATCTTACAGTTCAAAAAGTAGTAGTGAGAGCATAAAAGTGAGTGAAAAAGTGGAAGGTAACATGAGTGAGCGTGAAGTCACAATTAAGAGCGACTCTCAAGAGCTATCTGTTAAAGTTTTTGACTATCAAGCTGCAGCTATGGAAGAGTTCTTTGGAAATGGTGAAAGTTCTCGCAACAACCCTTTAAATGTAGGTGCCCAAGAGTTTAAATCTTTCCTATCAGATATTGGCTACGATGGACCTCCAATTGCCGAATTAAGCCAAGAAGAAGCAACTGAACTAGTAAGTGAAGATGGTTTTTTTGGTGTTAAAGAGACCTCTGAGAGAATTGCAAATTTTGTAATTAATGGTGCTGGCGATGATGAAGATATGTTAAGAGCTGGTCGTGCAGGAATTTTAGAAGGTTTCGAGCAAGCAAAACAGATTTCAGGTGGAAAGCTTCCAGATATAAGCTATCAAACAATAGATAAAGCTGTAGAGATGATTGACAAAAAGATGAATGACTTAGGCTACTCTATTATTAATGAGGGTGTTTAAAGAGTAATTTAAGAGGATAACCTCTTAAATCATCTTGTCAATAAGTTGACTTTTTGATTTTTTATGTTCAACTATGACACCTATTACATGTAGAGGAATAAACCACATTCCATAATATAGAAGCTCATGAAGCTCTTTTGCTTGATGAGCTATCTCTTTACTTATTCCTAAATCTGTACGAAATACCATCATAATACCAGTTATTGCAAAGAGTGTTAAAATAGCGTATAATATTTTATATCCACATTTTACTGCTTTCATATGTAAATCTTCAGGTTTTTCAACTACAGTTTTCTTATCAAAAATTAATAAAATTCTGTAAACCAACAGAGCAATAAGTGCGTAACCTAGAATGATATGCCAATCCCAAAGAGGTCCACGAAGTGCTTTTGCTAACATAATGGCACTCTCATGCGTTATGGAAATGTCAAGAGTTTGCAGTTTTTGTGTTAAAATATCGGCGTTTGTATGTTTGCTTAGAAATGTTTCTCGCAAAAGTACAGTCCCAACTAAAGATGTTAAAACAAATGCATTTAACCAATGCCAAAGTTTAAAAAGTGGTGAGTACATAGTATCTCCTTAAGTGCCTGACCATTAAAATTATTCAAGGATTATAGTGAAATTCGAGTTAAGCCAAGATTACATAGAGTTATACAAGTTAATTAAAGTGCTAGATTTAGTAGATAGTGGTGCGCAAGCAAAAATGATTATTGCAGATGAAAATGTAAAGAGAAATGGCGAACTAGAGACAAGAAAAGCCGCTAAAATTGTCAAAGGCGATACTGTTCAAATTGCAGATGTGACTATTGAGGTTGTTTAAACAATAAACGCTCTCACCTCAGTATCTATCTCAAAAACATCTTCTACATGTAGAGCTTTTACATCAAACTTTTCATACGCTTTTATGATGTTTTTTGAGATGTCTAAAAACGGTATCTTCTTCTCAATAAATAGCTTTATAGATGCTTCATTTGCAGCGTTTATTACTACTCCTCTATGAGGGTTTTTTAAGATGTCATTTTTAATATGCCAAATGTTGTAACGCTGTGGGTCTATCTCTTTAAACTCTATTGAGCCTAGCTTTAACAGATCTACATTTGGTAAGATTCTCTCTTGCATCTTTACATCTAACGCGTAAGCAATTGGTAGCTGCATTGATGGGTTTGCAAAATGTGCAGTTGTTGAGCCATCTTTAAACTCTATAAACGCATGAATAATAGATGCAGGCTCTATTACCGCGTCATATTCACCCTTTTTAAAAAGCCATCTTGCTTCTAATAATTCAAAGAGTTTGTTTGCCATGGTTGCACTATCTATGGTGATTTTTTCTCCCATTGACCAGTTTGGATGTTTTTGAGTATCTGCTAATGTTGCATCTTTTAGTCTCTTAATATCCCAATCTCTAAATGCTCCACCACTTGCAGTAATTACCATTTTGCTCATTGGTTTTTCATCTTGCAATAAGTACCATAATCCAAAATGCTCACTATCTATTGGTTGAATGTTTGATGTATCTACAAAACTTCCACCAGCTACTAAAGACTCTTTATTTGCCAATGCAATTTTTTTGTTACACTCTATGGCTTTTAGCGTTGGTTTAAGACCCAAAAAACCTACAAGTGCATTAACCACTAAAGTAGATTTTGACTCCTCAATAGCTCTTAAAATTGCCTCTTCGCCTGCACCTACACTGTTGTGGTTAACTTTGTGAATGTCAGTTTTGTATGCAACTACTACATGTAGAGGTTTATGTATTGCAATTTGCTTGTTTAAAAGCGCAATGTTTTTACCAGCAACCAACACCTCTACATGTAGATTAAATTTTTGAGCTATTATGAGAGTATTAACACCTATTGAGCCAGTTGAGCCTAGTAAAACCAACTTAAACTAACGCTCTTAAAGATATTAACATTACAATAGATGCAAACAAATAACCATCAATTCTATCTAGCATCCCACCATGACCTGGTAAAAAGTCACCACTATCTTTAACACCTGCTTTACGTTTTAAGTAACTCTCAAACAAGTCTCCATAAACAGAAGATAGTGATACTAAAAATGAGACAAGCATAGCTTTTTCAGTATCTACAATGCTTGAGCCTAACATAGCTCCTAGCAAAGTTGCTAAAAAAACTCCACCAAAGACACCCTCTAATGTTTTTTTAGGACTAGTTGGTGAAAATGGAGTTTTACCAAATTTTTTACCTACAAAGTATGCACCAATATCTGTAAATGCAACTACTAACATCATCCAAAATAGCGTGTACATTCCATATCCAACATAGAGTGAAAGTAGAAACATAACCCCAGCTGTTGGGTAGATAAATGGTAAAATATGACGAATAGGTGTCTCTTGTTTGTAAGCAACTACAGAAGCAAAAACAACACCAACTAAAATAAACAGATCATCACCGTAAGGGTAAAAGTATGCCCCTATCCATAAAAAAAGTGCATATAGGTACAGTGATGAGTTCTCTATCTCAAAAAGCTTGCAAGCCTCATTAAATGCCACAATATAGACAACTCCTAAAAGTATCCACGTTAGTGTAAAACTGTTTATAACGCCTACACAAACAACTACAAATGCTAAAATTAGAGCAGTTACCACTCTCTCTTTCAAACTACCTGTTTCACCAAAAATCTTCTCTTTTGTCATATTTTCATCCTTAATTTAAAAATTTTAACCAACTTTCCATTATGTATGGTTAAAATGGCAAAAAAATTAGGATAACAGTATGAAAATAGCTATACCCGTAAGAGATGAGTCTCAAACATTTTTTGGAAATGCTGGTCACGCACCACTTTTCGCAATCTATAATATGAGTGGAAGTGGAATGTTTAAGTCATTTAACTTTGATGGTTTAAGAGACAACCCTAAAATGCAAGGTGAAGATGCTCATCACCATGACCATGATGATGATAGCCACGTCTGCTCACACGACCATAATGATGAAGCACACATAAATGCTCACTACGATATGTCAGCATCTTTAAAAGATTGTGATTACATAGTCCTAAAACGTGGATGTAAAAACACCATCAACGCTTTTAAACAAGAGAATGTAGGAGTTAAAAAATATAGTGGAGAGTTAAACAACGCTAAAGAGATAGTATCTTTTATGGCTAATGAGTTTAAATAA
>JAYEGD010000103.1:0-3794 GCA_034658915.1 Campylobacterota bacterium
GTTTTTTAGGATAATATTTTGCGTTCCATTTAATAAAGAATTAATAATATTAGATGTAAATTAGTGTAAATGGAATAGATTTTGCTGTTTTAAAGAAAAGGTGTTTTATGATAAAAGTTATAGACAAACACTCTTTAAATATTACAGTTAGAGACGTAATTTGTATAAAAGATAACCCCAATAGTGTCATAAGGGTCTTTGAACTAACAACAGGCTCTAGTGGCATAGCTAGTAAAAAAAGTTTAAAATTCTTAGTTGAGCCAGAGTTATACGAAAAAATGCTTTTAACATATAGAGAAGCAAGTGACAATACACAAAAATTGAACTCAATAAAAAAGATGTTCGATGATGAAAAAGGAAATAATGAATGAAAAAAGATATACAAATAGTTGAAGATGTAGTTGGTTTTTTTGAAGAGCATAAAAATACTGAGTGTGCAACTATGATATTAAATCTTTTATCTGAATTAGGAAATGGCACTATAGATGAGTCTGAAATATTAAAATATGATGATACTAAATTTTTCTATATTGAGCAATGTTTTAGTGGTGTAGATATTAAGGTATATTTTTCTGAACACGAAGATTATTTTAAAATTTTAGATATTAAAACAAACATAGAAGAGTGTGCTTAACACTCATCTATTAATATCACTAACTAAAAGTATAGGTTTTACCATTAGCTAAAACTTTTTGCTTATTTTTAGGCTGACTACTTGATGTATTATTCTCTTGAATTTGCTGATTATCTCTAAAATCAGGAGGCGTAACATTGTTTTCTGAATATGGTATTTGTTTAGTTTGTTTAGGCTGGTTACCATTTGCAACTCTATAATTATCATCCCAAAAATTATCCCCATCATAAGCTTCAAATTGTGGCATTGCTCCATTTTGCAGATAGTAGTTTTTAGCAGATGCGTAATCACTTCCATCTCCAATATTATCTCTCACATCTTCACTCATCATAGACTTGAACATATCATCATCGCCTATCATCTTCATTCTGTAGTCTCTATCTTTTAGCTCAATTTGTTTCTTTTGATACTCACTCATTCGTGTATTATCTCTTCTTTTAGCTAAACCATAATTCATTAAAAATTGTGAGCCATTCATCGCTAACTGATTGTTTCTATACTGATTATTATCTACCCTTTTTTGATTGTTTAAGTTATGAGTTTTTAAAAAGTTAGATGCACGTTGATTTCTATCTAAATCTTGATTTCTCATATTTGCCATTGTGTTATTGTTGATGTTGTTTTGTTTCATATTTATTAAATCTGTTTTTCTTTGCATAGCTTGATTAAATAGATTGTCATGATGTGATAATTCTTGTCCCTCTTTTGCTTGACGTGGATTGTATGTTAAGTTAGATGACTGAGCTAACCTTTGCACTAATCCACCTTGCCACATATTCGCTGCTCTTTGAGTGGGGTTTTGTTGTTGAACTTCTTGTAACTGCTTCATAACTACTTCCTTATCTTGATTTTAATTAGCTCTTCATAAGCATCATTTTCTCTATTAACATGAAAAATATAGAGATAGTTATTAAATCTAATTGATTTTTTTATCTCATAAATCTTAATACCACTATTTATATTCTCTTTGTAATCAGGTGCATAGTAGAGATAGTAAAAACGTGCATCTCTATCATCTATTTTACTAATTGCTATATCTGTATCATAATTGTTTAATACGTCTATGTGTTTTGCTAAATTTACACGTGTGTAAGGTTTTACATAGATACCATTTCTTAGATTAATTCTCTCATGAGCATCATTAACTGAATTGATATAATCATATCTTGTTACTGCATCAGTTCTTAACACATAACCATTCGACTCTGCTGTATCTGTAAATTCAAGCTTACCTTTTTTTACTGAGAAATAACCACTATTTACATTTGAGTAGTATCTGTTACGGTGTAAAACTCTATAAAATCTGCGTGAGTCATTAATACCATCTACATAATCATCTAATATTTCGCCGCTATTTACATCTATTAATATTTGATGTCTATTTGTTCCTACAACTAAATAGACTCTATTGTTAAAATCCATTAATACAGTATCATAGACTACTTCAAACGTCTCATATCCATTAATTGTACATATCTTTTGTGTGCCACTTTGAGTAAACTTGTAAACGTCAATTACATTTTTTGAAGCTAAACTATTCACAACTAAATAGCTTACTTTATCGTGGTATGAAAAATGAAGCTTATCGTATTGCTCATTTATTGTAAAACCTAAAATAAAACCGTTCTCATCTCCAAAGTATAACTCTGTATCTTCATAGTTATTAGTAGGCTTGTACATAACGATATACTCTTTATCACTATAAACATATCCAAAGGGTCTTAACTCTGTATTGTAAGGAAAACCACCAAGATATTCAAACGTGTTAATAGGTGGTGTTTTAGATACAATTATAGGGTCTTGATTTTTTGGCTCTACTCTATTTGGTAAAACTGCATCTTGTAGCATTGCTTCTCTATCATAGAGCCTCATACTATCATCAATATCATCTACTCTATTTTGAGCTTTATTTATACGTCTATCAAATCCATCCTCATCACAACCACTTACACAAACTTTTCTTTTACTCTCTGAATATCTACTCTCTCCTGTAAGAGGATTGAATATTGTCATAACAATTGCTGGTTTATATGAACCGTTAATTATCTCTTTAGCTAAAAGCTCACTTCCTGTTATATTTGGTCTTAAATATGGTACTAATTCTCTCATCATCATAAGTGCTATAAATAGTAAAATTATTCGCATTTGCAAACTCCTTTAATTATGCACTATACCCCACATTCGATAAAATAAAAATATCTAATCCATCGTAAATAAAAGTTATTACATGAGCGTAATTTGTTGGCACTACTGCTTTATCTCCTTTTGCATCAAAGAGTAAGTTTACATTGTACCCCTCAGGAAATATTTCAAACGTATAAGTTCTGCCCATATCTAAAGAGTAATATGTATCATTATGGTAATCTTGATAGGTACTAAAGTTTAATCCAAAATCCCCAATACATACAAAATATTGATGTGAACTCTTACCCTCAGCATTTAAAAAGCTAAGTGCATTGTCCGTCATAATTGAGTCGTAACCTTGTGTAGCATAAATGTTTTGAGTGGGTATTGTTGGCTTATCTACAAATACAAGAGCATCCCCCTCACTATTAACTTCTACTTGTTTGTTACCTATAAACTCTGTTGGTGTATCTGTTAATTCTAAAAATGTACTTGCTCCACTTGTTCCACCTGCACTAGGGTCTGCATTATCTCCAACAAACTTAATAGATTGACTCCAAACACTATCGCCTTGTTTAAAAGATATAAACGTATCGCCATCTATGAAATTATCATGAAACTCCACACCATCTGCACTAAATCTAAAAAATATAAGAGGTACTTCTGTTGGCTCTGTATCTTCTAAATCTAAGATGTAATCTCTATAAGCATCAGCGTAAGAGGTAATAATCTCTTTTGCTTTGTAGTTGTAATCACTATTGCCATCATAAAGAGTGTTTATAGCCTTGTAAATAACTGCATAAGCTAAACTCTCATCAATATCTAATTCTCCATCAATTACTGCTTCATTTGGTTGTCTCACATACTTTGTAGAAGATACCATTTTATACTCTGTTGCACTTGACCCAACACTCTCTAAAAGTTTAAGAGGTACGACTGTAATAGCTATTTCAAGAATTGCACTATTTATAGCATAAAGCTTATCACTATCATCTTTTTTCTCTAGTGCGTGTTGAATATAGACACCATCGCTATC
>JAYEGD010000104.1:0-3784 GCA_034658915.1 Campylobacterota bacterium
GCCAACTCTTACATAGCTACCATCTCGCTTGCCTATTGACCTTATATAGTGTGGCTTAGAAGATGATGGATAAAAATGAATCACAAGTAAAGTCTTATTCTCTACTCTAACACTATAAATATTTGGCATTATATTAGGCATACAATTATCATAAATTGTATTTGATATTATCTCTTCAAATTTAACTATACTGTTTTCGTCTATTCCCAATATTTTATTATCATCTGTAACACCAATGATTAAATCACCACCTTGAGAATTTGAAAATGCAATAGCTGTTTTAATAATTTTTTCATTTGATGGTAACTCTTGTTTAAATTCTAATTTTCGATTTTCTTTTTGTAAAACTAGTTTTTTTATATCATTCACTCACAAGACCTATATGTTCGAACATTTTTAACACCTTGTAGTTATTCTAAATCATATCTAAACTTAACGGTTCACCTATTTTAACATCTATTGTTAAAGTTTTACCTAAAATCTCTTCATAATATTTAGGGTGAAGACCACCATTAGGGCGTATGCTTTTTACATTGTTTTTGGTAAATTTATCTCCTTTTTTAATCTCAGCACTAGCATACAAGCTTCTTGCGTGCTTTTTTGACTTACCATCATACTTTACGCAACCTAGCATATCTTCAACATCTCTTACACTTTGAACCATCTGTTTTAACTCTTTTGGTGTGAGTGAAAATTCGCCATCTGGTGTCTCAATTCCCTCTTTTGGTGTGAAGTGCTTCTCAATTACACAAGCACCTAGTGCCACACTTGCAATAACAGCGTCACATCCAATAGTGTGGTCAGAGAGACCAACTTCAACATCAAAACGCTTTTTCATATCTTCTATGGTTAGCAAGTTCATAGACTTAGGCGAAGCAGGGTAGGCGCTTGTACACTTTAGTAAAATAATTTGTTCATTGCCAACTGCTTTACATGTAGAGATAGCTAACTCAATATCTGCAATATCTGCAACCCCTGTAGAGATGATGATAGGCTTCATTTTAGAAGCACAATATTTAATTAAAGGAATATCTGTAATTTCAAATGAGGCAATTTTGTAAGCAGCAACATCTATTTTTTCAAGAACATCAACACCATCTAAATCAAATGGCGATGAAAATAGAATAATTCCCAACTCATCAGCATATTTTTTCAACGGCTCATGCCACTCATAAGGCATACAAGCTCTAGCATAGAGGTCATACAGATACTCATCGCTCCATAAGTCACTAGCTTTAAACCTGTTATCTTTAACATTTAGTGTTAATGAGTCTGGTGTGTAAGTTTGTAGTTTAACAGCGTCGCAACCAGCTTCATAAGCTACCTTGACACCTAGTTTTGCTAAGTTGTAATCTTGATTATGGTTAGCTGAAAGCTCAGCAATAATGAAAACTTTCTCTTTAGTATTGTGAGTTGCAATTATCATGTAAGACCTTTTTCCATGCAAGTAACTTCCAAAGAGTTTACCTCTTTTGTTGCAAAAATTGTAAAACCATACTTTTTATGCAGGTTTATAACAGCAATATTTGCAGAAAAAACTTCAAGTTTTAGAGTTTGCAGGTTTAAAATATTTGTAGCATAATCAAGAGCTACCTCTTCTAAAACTCTTCCAACACCAGCGTATTTAATGAATGGGTTGGCATAAAGCCCGAAATATGAGCTGCTTTCTTTAGAGTTAAAGTTTGTAAAATCCAATACTGCAATATTTTGTTCACCACCTTTAACTAAAAAATAGAGCATATCACTGCTGCTTTTTAACTTTTCAATAAACGCTAAATGCTCATCTAATGTTATGTTGTGGTTTGTGTACATCCACTTTTTTACATCTTCACAATTTCGCCAAGACAGAACCATTTTATGCTCATCTAAGCAGAGTTGCGTAAAGTTTTTCAGACTAATATTATCAAGATTCATACTGCATCTTTCTTAACCTAAATTTGTAAAGTTCTAGCTTTTTTTTACTTTGTAAAAGCTCTACATGTAGTCTCTTTTCACTGAACTTATCTAACACAGGAATGTGCTGTTTTTTCAAAGACTCATACATCAACTTTTGATTAGAAGCACTCTTAATAGCAATAAACGGAACTCTCATACAACTCACTTCACTAGCACTCAAACTAGGCGTAATAATTGCAACATCAACACAACTAAGAACTTTAGCAATGTTTGAAGCATCTACATGTAGAGTGATGTTTTTGTGCCATCTAACATACTTTTGTAACTCTTTTAAAGCTTGGTTTGAAGTTGTTGTAACTAACTCTATGTGAATATTTTTCACTTTTTTAAGAGCTTTTAAAATTGGTAAGTTTAAGCCCATAGCATCACTTCCACCCATTGCAATATAGATGCTAAATTTATCTCTTCTATTTTTAATTGGGTATGTTTTTCTAAACTCATCACGAATTAGTTGCTCATTTTTCCCACAAAACACTCTACATGTAGTGGGAATTAAACCGTTGTACTTTTTAGCATCTGCATAGATATTAATATTTAACAACATATCACAAATATGCTCTTCATAAATATCATCAATAACCATAAGAGTAACACCTGTTTTCTCTCTTATTTTTTGCTCATAATCTTTGTCAATTTTGTAGCTATCAATTACTAATAAATCAATTTTTAAACGCTCTACATGTAGAGCCAATATCTCAGGCGAGAAATCTTTTAACTCTACAAGACTGAAGCTGTTTTGAGTTACTTTATAGTTTGCATTACCTTTTAAATTTTGTGAAGCAAAACAGATGTTTGAGTTATGAAATTTATCTGCTAAAACCAGACTTCTCATTAAGTGACCCAGTCCAATATCACTAGATGAATCTACTCTAAACATTACATTTTTAAAATTAGTATAGTGCATTAATAGGCGTTGTTTATGATATTTCCATCTTTAGCAACTTTGCCATCTGCTCTTAAATCATCTCTCATTACTTTGCTTTTAAGCGCACCATCAATACTCGCGTTAACTCTATCAATTGCAGTCATGTTTGTGTTCTCTTTCGCTTTTCCAACTAAAAATCTAAGTGAAATTCTAGCCTCTTCAGACTCATCTTTTACAGGTTGAGTTCCATGTAGTGTACAGCTATGCCAAGCCCCTACAAAACCAGCATTTCCATGAATTTCTATATCTTTACACTCCATTGAACGGTTGTTGTCATCTGTGTATTTCCAGTTGTTGCCATCTACTCTTTGAAGTTTATGAGGAAATTTTGAGATACCAAACTTGTGTGTCTTAGGCATTAAATGAAGTGGTGCATCATACTTTCCAACACTATGCAAATATAGATAAATTGTCAAAAATGTACTAGGGTCAAGTTCAGTTTTTCCCTCTTCCCAATCAATAATATCTTGATGCAAGTCAATACCTCTAAAGTAAGTAATATCTCTATATTGGGGTTTAATATATGCTCCTAAATTCGCAACATTAATGTTTTCAACTTTTTTAGCTACCCAAGATGGAAGTGCTTTAAATGGAACACCACATATTACTTTTGGTATTACATGTACATAGTCATCGCCTAAAAAGTGAGTAATAAAGCCTTGAATATACTCATCTTTTGAGAAAAATTCCAACTCTTTTTCAAACCTGTTAAGCAGAGTTGTTTTAGCATTAGGATTTGTACTTAAATGATTTTGATTCTTTAAATACTCCTCTTCACTCATAAACAAAGAGCTATCAAATTTTCGAGTTTTTAAAATCTCTTTGTAGAGTTCATCTGCTCTATCAGCATCTAAAACCTCTCCAAAAATGTATGAACCATCTTCAATAAACTTTCTCTCCAAC
>JAYEGD010000105.1:0-3745 GCA_034658915.1 Campylobacterota bacterium
TTAAAAGATTCATCTTCTGCGTTGAACTTCACTTAACGATGCTAGCATCGCCAAGCAAAGTTCGCCTTGAATCTAAACCTTTTAAATGTTGTTGAATATGTCATCTATTATGGTCAGGCACTTATAACCTATTTTGTAGTATGATTGTATTCTTAATAACACTTTTGGAGTTTATCTATTATGAGTAAAATATATAAAGATGAAAATACAGATGAGTGGTTTTACCCACAAGATGGATATATTTTAAGTGAAACAGATAGCTTAGGAAATATCATTTATGCAAGTGATCTTTTTTGTGAAATTGCAGGGTATAAACAAGAGGAACTTATAGGTGAGCCTCACAATGTTGTAAGACACAATGATATGCCACGAGTTGCATTTAAAGGTTTATGGGATGACTTACGAGAGAAAGGTTTTTGGACAGGTTATGTTAAAAATCGCAGAAAAGATGGTGGATACTACTGGGTATTTGCAACTGCTTTAAAAAAAGTAGCAAATGATGGAACAGTAACATACCTCTCTATTAGAACCGCCCCACCAAGAAGTGTAGTAGATAGTTGTGAAGTCCTATATGCTGACTTGAGGTCAAAAGAGTAGATGCTTAATTTCATAAAGAGTTATACACGCTTTTGGTTACATCTTCTATCTTTCACTATTCTCTCATCTTTGATGATATTTGCCTACTTGGCTCTTCCAAAATATTATGAACACACAGACTCTATTTTAAGAGATTATATTTTTCAACTCCGTGGTGTAGAAAAAACATCTGGCAACATTGTTATTTTAGATATTGATGAAAAGTCTCTAAAAGAGTATGGTCAATGGCCATGGTCTCGAAATATAATTGCCGAGCTTTTAACAAATGCAACTGAAGCAGGTGCAGGAATTATTGGGCTAGATATGGTCTTTGCAGAAGAGGACACTCGCTCACCACACACAATAGCATCAGCTCTACATGTAGATGCTTCAACCCTTCCTAATTACGATGTAGTACTTGGTGAAGCTTTTGCATCTCTACCTATTATTGGTGGGTTTTTCTTTACAAATGAGTTAATTGATTCAGATGAGACACCAACTCTTGGTGCAATTTATATAGAAAAAGGTGGAACTTCTGAGGATTTTAGTATTAACTTCAATAGCATAGTCATGAATATTCCACTTCTTCAAGACTCTTTGTATAGTAGTGGCTTTTTTAATACAATCCCAGATAAAGATGGCTCAATTAGAAGTGTTCCCATTCTTATGAGACAAAAAGATGGTTTTTTGTACCCATCTTTAGTTTTAGAGATGTATAGAACTTATCTTGATATTGGAAAAGTAGTTGTAGATAGATTTGATAGTGGAATAGATGGTATTAGTTTAGGTGACATCTACATCCCCACAGATAGATTTGGAAGACTACTTGTAAACTACAGAGGTGGCACAAAAACTTTTGAGTACGTTAGTGCTAAAGATGTTTTAACCAAAAGTGGAGATATTGGAAAATTAAAAGATAAATTTGTACTTTTAGGAACTTCTGCAATTGGACTAGTAGATATTCGTCCAACTCCATTTGATAGTGCTATGCCTGGCGTTGAAGTTCACGCCAATGCGCTAGATAATTTGTTAATGAATGACTTTATTACATCAACATATTTTGAAGAGAGCATACAACTACTATTCATTTTAACTCTTATTGCTTTGAGTGTAATACTCTTTTCCATTGTGAGTGAGTACCTTGTTTTACCTCTTCTTTTTGGAGTTTTGTACGCTCTGTATTATCTATTTTCTACTATGATGTTTGAGTACCATATTGTTGTAAATATTATTATTCCATTAATATCTGTAATTATCACCTTTATTACCACTGTTGCAATTGACTTTATTTTAACTGCGTCACAAAAAAAGGTAGTAATGCAAGCATTCTCTAAAAAAGTTTCACCTGCTGTTATGGAAGATTTAATTAAACATAATGCAAAAGGGTTGCTAGAACCAGTAGAAAAAGAGGTCTCTATATTTTTTAGCGATATTCGCTCCTTTACAACAATTTCAGAAAAAATTGGCTCACCTCATAAGCTCATTAAACTTCTAAATGAGTATATGACTCCAATGGTAGATATTATTATTGATGAAAAAGGTACTGTAGATAAATTTATTGGTGATGCAATTATGGCGTATTGGAATGCACCTGTTGAGATTACAAACCATGCAGACCACGCTCTTATAAGTGCAATTAAACAGATTGAAAAACTAAATGAAATACGTTCAGATATTGTAAGTAGATATGGAATTGAGCTTCATATTGGAATTGGAATAAATAGTGGTGAAGTGACAGTTGGGGATATGGGTTCAGATGGTAGAAGTGATTACACCATTATTGGTGATCATGTAAATTTAGCTTCACGCTTAGAGGGACTTACTAAAAATTATGGCGCTCAAATTGTAATATCTTCATTTGCTAAAGATAAGCTAGTACAAAGTTACAAAATTCGCTCTTTAGATTTTGTTAAAGTAAAAGGAAAAGATGACGCAGTAGAGATTTTTGAAGTAGTTGTGGATGATAAAATATCTCTTGAAGAGATGAAAAGGTATGAAGAGGCAATGCTCTTTTATAGAGATGCAAAAATTATAGAAGCACATGAGATTTTTAAAGAGTTAGAGCAAAACAGTGCATCATTTTTATATAATATGTACATTGAAAGGTGTCAGCATTACATTAACAATCCTGAACTAGAGTTTGACCTTACTTTAACTATGACTACAAAATAACACGATACTTTTTTGGAAAGTCCATAGGGAATAGGGCGATAGATGATTCAAATGGAGGGGAATTATGAGATAAATATTGCAAAATGCAATATTTTTTAAGTTGTTTGTGTAATAGGTATAAAATACAAACATAAAAATAAAGTGATGGTGAATTATGTTTAATCTAATAATAGTGGTTGCAACAACTATGATAATATTTATAGTAATAAAAAAAATAGCTACAATAAAAAGAAGACAAAAGTTCAGATACAATGATGGACTTATTAGTAACTTTTTATAAGGTTACATGTAGTAGTAGAACATTGAGAACAGAGTAGATTTTATTTTCAAGAGAATTTATATTATGTTAACCAATAAATGAGATAACTAACTTAATCGAGTAATCCTTTAAAGTTACTGTGCCTACTTGGGTTGTATTTTTTAGTTCTTAAGCTATTTTGTAACTCTAATAGTGCATCTAATAAAGCTTCTGGTCTTGGTGGACAGCCTCCTACGTATGTATCTACTGGAATTATTTCATCAATGCCTTGCATTGTTGAGTAGTTGTCATAAAAACCCCCACTACATGCACATGCTCCCATGCTAATAACCCATTTAGGTTCACTCATTTGATCATAAATTTGTTTTAATATTGGGGCTTGTTTGTATGTTATTGTTCCTGCTACTATTAGTAAGTCTGCTTGACGTGGTGCAAAACGTACAACTTCTGCACCAAATCTCGATATGTCATATTTACTTGCAGCTGCACTCATAAACTCTATTGCGCAACATGCGGTACCAAAAATCATAGGCCAAAGAGAAGACTCTCTTGCCCACCCTATTGCCTCATCAAGTGTTGTTGTTATGGCTGTATCTGATGGTAAAAGCTGGTTATTTAACTCCATTTCAAAGCACCTTTTTTGTAAATATAAATTAATCCTGCTAATAGTAGTCCCATAAATGTAAACATCTCTACTAAACCTAGCAGTCCTGTTTGCCTAAGTGTTACTGCCCATGG
>JAYEGD010000106.1:0-3724 GCA_034658915.1 Campylobacterota bacterium
CCAAATTCACGACTAGGAAGTGTTGTTAAAAAGCGTGAATCCATATAGACATGACGAGGTTGATGAAATGCTCCAACTAGATTTTTACCAAACTTGTTGTTAATTCCTGTTTTTCCACCTACACTAGCATCAACTTGAGCCAATAGAGTAGTTGGAATTTGAATAAAATCAACCCCTCTTTGGTAGATGCTAGCTGCATATCCACACATATCGCCGATCACCCCACCACCAAATGCAATTAGAGTTGAGTTTCTATTAAATTTATGATTAAATAGATTATTTAAAATGTAATTAATGCTATCTTGATTTTTATACTCTTCGCCATCAAGAAGAGTTATTATGTAAAGCTCTTTAGCCTCAATTTTTGAAAGTAAGTAACTCAAATGAAGACCAGCTACTTTTGGGTTTGTAACTATTGCCACTTTTGTATCTAACTCTATTTTTTCTAATGCACCTATGCTAATATCATAAGAGTTATCAATCTCTTTTTTTAAATTAATATTTACTGTCATCATAATCATCACTTTTTATTAAGATATTATTCTATTTTTACTTATATTGAGGTTTAAGCACCTGTTGGAATGAATAGTTGCGGGTAATCATCTAATTTATGATACAATTTTTCACTATCAGTTGATAAAATGGAGAAGATATGGCGTTGAATCATCTCTTCACTAAATGGTAAACATTGTAAAAAATTATCTCTTTTTTGCAACTCTTTAATTGGATTTCTACTCATTTCGTTTATCTTAATAGATTTTGAGAAGATATTTGAAAGATTTTTAAAGTGGTTGATAATCTCATCTTTTTTATCGCAGTTATCGCTTTTATAGCTTATTATTTCCAAATTAAACCCAAGCTGTGCAGAAATATCGTAAACAGTTGTCGAAATTTTCTCTAATGCAAGTGCATTTGAGTTTAAAACAACTATCACATCTTTTACAAACTCTTGCTCTTTTTTACCCAATTTTAAAACAGGTACTTTTCCAAAATAGAGGGTGCTTCGAAAACTATGCTCTTTAAAAGAGTTCCTAGAGACTAATACAATACCAACATGGTATTTTTTTATATCATTTAATATGACAGATTCTCTATCTTGAGTTGTATAATCTATGCTAATGTGTACTTTTGTAGTTGAAAATGCTTTTATATACTCCACTGTCTCAATATCTGATGGATTAATAATTTTAATTACAATATCATGTGCTAAAACAGTATGAATATAGAGTGCTCTTTGCATAATATCTACAATATCATCTCTACTTTCTATATCCATATCAATAGGTATGTAAAGGTTTGTTCCATAAGGTTCAGGAAATTGTCCAAGAACTCTCTTGATTGATCTATAAATAGATTGCAACACCATAGGCTCACCTACTAAAAGAAGCAGGTCATTTGGATGAATCATTTTGTCTGATTCTGGTAGTATTAGTTTTCTATTTCTATAAATTGCAACTATTCGCCAACCATTTTGTTCAATTACACCTATATGGCGATAGACAAAGCTACTCCCAAAAGGGACTAAAACCTCCATTATTTCACCATCTGCAGTACCAACATTTTGTGCAATAACAGGTACATTTGGTAGAAAATCCAACATTCTAGCAGACAAAAATTCATTTGCATTGACATTTACAACATTGTATGCATCAAGATTCATATTGAACTGGTTTAAAACAACAATGCGTAAATCTTTTTTAACAATGCGAATGTTTTTAATACTGTTTTCTATGTCTGGTGGAGAGTCCATAATAATAATTACTTGAATGAACTCCATCTTTAAAATATTGTCTAATTTATAAAAGCTAGTAGGATCAAAATTGTAAAATTTAAATTTCTTAGGATTTGCATTCTCATATGTAATCTTCTTATTTTGAACAACATAGTAGATGTTATCACTAGTATATGTATTTACAACACGTTGAACAAAACTCTTTCCAACAATACCATCGCTTAAAATTAATATTTTTTTCATATTACCCTATTGTGACTTCTCATTAAGTTTGTTTTCTAATACTTCTATTATCTTTTTCTTTCCCATTTTACGAGCATAATCATAAAGACTCAACCCTCTATTATCCATTTTTTCGATATTAGCACCAGCGTCAATTAATTTGTTAAGCATTTCAACTCTACCAAAACAGACAGCTCCCATTAATGGTGTAAAACCACTTGGTCTGTGTGTAAAATTAACATCAATACCTTTGTCTAAAATGTAATCAAACATGTAATTACTGTTTGCAGATATTGCGTAATCAAAGACACTAACACCCTCTGCATTTATCTCGTAAATATCTGCTCCACTGCTAACAATTAGCTCAATTGTCTCTTGAGAACATCTATGTTTTAGAGCCTGTGCTAATATAGACTCCTCTTCCTCATTGCACTCATTAATATTCGCACCATCACTAATGTATTTTTTAATTCTCAAGTAATCATCATCTTGAATTAACTGTAACCATTTACTCATTATTAACTCCCCTTTTTGCTAACTCTTCTAAAAGTGTTGTAGCATAAGAGCCTTTAGGTAGGCTAAAGTGCAACTCAAACCATGCATCATTCTCTTTATATTCACTCTCAATATCTTGAGGATATACCCATGCATATCTTCTTGCACCATCTTCTTGCATCTCTTGTATGTACTCTTTTTCTATCTCTAACGCTGTTTGTATTGAATTTTTAACTCTTTTTCCACACAACAACCCTGTTGGCGAGATATCTTTTTCTAAAAATCTTGCATAATCTTCACTGCTATACTCAAAAACTCTACCATAAGGGTAGTGCATCATCAAATCACCTCTAAAGAGTTTAAATGGATGCTCTTGTGCTAATAACTCATTAATCTCTTCATCTTCAATACCATTAATTACTGCTCTGATTTCAGCACTGTTTTTTCCATCAATTAACTTACTATAGCTAATTCTAGTCGATAACCAACTATTAAACAGATGACTTTGGTATGCGTTTATGTAGAGCTGTTTTAGCCTTCTATTTTTCTCTTTTCTTGCACCCTCTACAATCTCTTTACCTAGCTTGTAGTTGTCTCCATGAATACCAAATCTTTGATAACCAAAAAAGTTAGGCATTCCATATTTTGCAATTTCCTCTAGCGCATTTGTTAGTTTTGTAGCATTTAATGGTGATACTTTTTTAACTCTAATGAAAAACCTATTGCCTTTTAGATGACCTGTCTTTATCTTATTGTTGTGGTATGTTTTTTCTAAAACTTTTATGTTTTCAATATCCATAGCATCAATAGTCTCTTCATATTTTTTATGAATGCTAATGTACTGCTTTGTTAATGCATTTTTATCTTTAAGCCCAGCATAACCAATATCACGAGATTTAATTTTCAGATATGAAGAAATTTTTTCACACATCTCCCACGTTGTAAGGTTTTTCTTTCTTACATGTAATACAAGATGCTCACCCTCACCACTAAACTCATAAAGTGGAATCTCATCAACAACAAAGTCACGAGCAGATTGTTTAAAGTAAAACTCAATAGGTGAATGGTTTAAGAAGTATGTTCTATTCATTAGTATTATCTTTTTTCGTAAGTATATCCAAGCGTAACTTGAATTATCTTATCGCCAAATAAGTGCCTGACCATAATAGATGACATATTCAATGAAAAGAGAAGCTATAAGCTGTGAGGCAAAATCTCGCAGTTGCACTTATTGTGCCTCAAGAGGTTTTAACGAAGCAGATTGTAGCTTATCTT
>JAYEGD010000107.1:0-3708 GCA_034658915.1 Campylobacterota bacterium
ATTCATTTTAAGGAGAGATTGAAAGATGCTTTAGATTTGGTATAATTTTAGGAGAAATTAGGTGTTGACACAGAATTTATTACACTCCCTATTTGCTCCTCGTATTTGTTAGACTTTTGTTTGATTAGCTATAAAAGTAAATCATTTATATCATCTTGAAATACATTATTCCTATGATAATTTAAATAATTTTCTCTATCTTCAGGATAGATTCTCATTTTATTTTTTGCATTTGGATTAATACTTAACTTTTCCCATGTATAAGGTGTTAACTGTGTTCCACATATGAGTTCACCATTATCTGTAAATGTTATATATCCTTGGTCAAATAGCTTATCATATGTTGGAGATAAAGCTAGTCCATTTAAGTAATCATTGGCTTCTTCTTGATTGTTATCATTAATACACGCCGCATACGGTTTTATATGACTTGCAATCAATAATCTTTCATCAGAAATTTTAGTAAATGGACATTGAGGCATATGGTCTATTACTTTTCTTCTATATTTTTGGGCACCATCTCGAGATTTTCCTTTTTTAGGAATTACTTTTTCTTGAACTGATATTTTTTCTTGAGTTTGTTGTGAAAGCTTTGGATGCATAGTAGATCTAAACTGATAGTCTAATAAAATTCTAAAATAAAAAGAAGGGTTATCTGAATTTATACCTTCATTAGATGGGATTATCTTTAAAATAGATAAGTAACTTATACTTGGTAAAATCAGCTCTCTCCAAAGAGACCAAATTTTATCATCAGACCTAATATAACCTCTAGTTTGTTTTTGAGATAAATTATCTGATGCATCATATATACTAAATTGTATTTTTTCAGAAGGAAGCTTAGAAACTTTTTCTAGTCGTTTATCAAAGTATTGACTAATATCATCATGATAGTGTTGTTCTTGTGTTAAATATTCAGTTTTAGCATCTTGTAGATATTTAAGAAGATTTGTTTTACTAAAAAAACAATTTTTATCTTGAATTACAGCACCACTTTTCCTAGCAGAATGAATTGTTTTCCAACCATTTTTATTTGAATCAGAATGTTCTAATCCCCAAGTTTTATAGTTAAAAAAATGAGACATAGTCTCTCCAATTTCACCTTTATATGAGCCAATGTGTTTTTTTGACTCACCATGCCCACCGTATTGCGCCAGTTTATTTTTGTTATGAATAAAACTGTCTTCCGCTCTAAAATCTTGAATGGAGTCAATAATAAAATATTCTATATCATTAATTTTAATCTTTTGAAATTCACTCATATACTACTCTCCAAATTGACTTATATCCATCTCTTTTAAAATTGCTATTAAAACATCAACAACAATGCTATTACCAGCTTGTCTATACATTTGTGTATCACTAACAACTTGTTTAAAACCATCTCCAAAACCCATTAGTCTCAAACATTCAGTTGGTGTCAGCTTTCTGATTCTACCTTTATTATGAGTAACATAATTATCAACTCCAGCTCTGTGCATTTTATGCATTGATTGAAGGAGTGGTCTTGCTACTTTCAAGTCTGTTTCAGTAGAAGTTTTAAAGTTTTTTGTTCCACCGGCCAATACGTAAGTCCTTATCTTGTCAGAAAGATAATATTTTTCTTCTACTTCTTTTATGTCAAAAACAAACTCATTGAATTCTTGTTGACTCTTTTGTTCATATATAAAATCGCCATGCCAATTAAATTGCTGATTTGCTTTTTGACAAAGAGCTATATCTCCATTAATTTGAGTGTATCTTTTTTTTCTATTCTTAGAGCTAGTTACAAACTTTACACCTTTTTCTTTTAAATAATATTTACTATCTATATAGTCTTCTAAAAAATCCTGCATAGTATGTTGCAGTTCTATTGGTTCAGGAAAATTAAAATTAGTTGAATTATCTAAAAAACCCACAACAAATATTCTTTCTCTATGCTGAGCCATTCCATAATTTTTTGCATTTAAAATTTTATGTGAATACTTATAGCCAAGCTCATCAAATGTTGCAAGAATTGTTTCAAAGGTGTTTCCTTTGTCATGATTAGTTAGTCCTTTTACATTTTCATATATAAAAACCTTAGGTTGACTTTCCTTAACTACTCTTGCAAATTCATAAAATAATGTTCCTCTTGTATCGGCAAACCCTTTTCTTTTTCCAACCATTGAAAAAGACTGGCATGGACTTCCACCAACAAGTAAGTCTATTTTATTTTTATATTTTTTACCATCAATATTTACAACATCACTATACCAATTTTCTTCTGATATTTTATAGTTCTCAAAGTAGCTTTGCTTCACAAATTTATCATTATCACTTGCAAAAATTATGTCAGTGGATAGTTTTAATCTTTTTAAAGCAAATTCAACTGCTCCAATCCCAGAAAACATTGTTGCAAGTCTTATCTTTGCATTCGGATTAGATAGATTTTTTTTATTCCACATAGTTTTTGAAAAATTAATTTTTTCTTGCATATTTACATGGAAGTGATTTGAATTTGTTTTTAGAACTTTATTTATTTGTTCGGTAGGAAGTTGCTTAAAATCTAGTTCTCTATGAATTATATTATTATGTAGCATTTTAGCAACCTTTTATTGAATCTAATTTTGTATTATACAGTTTATATAATTTAATTATAAAAAACTTGGCAAATTGGCATATAATTTTATTTAGTAATACTTTAATGTGAGTCTAACGGTTGAATAGAGTGAATAAGTCGCCGCTAGGCTACTTATTCACTCCTATGTTTTGTTAGATAATCGACTTGATTTGATAGCCACAAGCTTTTAACTCTTTGCTTATATCAATTTTCCATGCACCTGCTGAGTCAATTGAAACATAAACTACACCACTAATATCATTTGGTGTTTCAATTTCTCCTTTAACTAATGCACAAACATTTTTACGACCCAATTTTGCCATTAAGTAACCATGTTCAAATACTACATTTTGTCTAGCTCTAAATTTTGCTAAGGCAGGGTCTTCTGCTCTTTTCCCTTTATCACATGGTGTATATAAAACTATAGCAAAATCTGATTCATCAGAATAGTGTTCTATTTTTTCAATTATTGTCATGCCACTACTTGCTTTTTCATGTAATATAATTGCTTCTAACCCAAGGCTATCAATAAATCTTGCAATTTCTTGTTTTGTTTCATTATCATGTCCATGAACTATAAAAACTTTATTTTTCTTTTTTAAAATAGGAGTTGTTTGTTTGACTATTTTTACTTCTTCTACCTCTTGTTTTATAGTTGCTGGAACTTTTTTTTGAATTGGTTCACCAAATTCTAAAAAGTTTAATATTGGTGTAAATTCACTATTTAAAAAAGTAGTTCTTTCTGCATAGCTTGAAAATTTTGGTTTTATAAAACCCCAAAAAGATTCTAAACTACGGTTAGTTCTTAACCATGTAGGAAAATATTCTTCTATTTTTTTATTTGACAATAAATCACTTCTTAAAGTTTTGTAATCTTCATTTGATGATTCTTCCCCTCTTGCTCTTGATATTAATAAATTGCATATGTAATCTACTTTTTCATAATCAGTTCTTAAAAATTCTATGCTCATATATTAATGTTCCTTTTTAAATGTTGTCTAACTATTTATTCAAACACATTATATACAGAAGAACCTTAAAAATGAAAAATAACACACATGTGTATTGTGTGTTAAAAATCAATATTTACTCAATTACATGAGAAAACTAACTATTTTTAGGAAAAT
>JAYEGD010000108.1:0-3699 GCA_034658915.1 Campylobacterota bacterium
GTTACTGCTAAAGAGTTAATGTACCAACAAGCTCTATTTAAATTTTCATCAATGTTAAAACAAAAACTCATCTCTGCTACTGATATGAGTAGCACAATAAATAGCTCACTCAAGTGTATAGCTGATTTTATGGATGCAGATAGAGCCTATATTTTTAAAAACAGTAGTGTTAATGGTCGTATATCGACCTCACAATTTTATGAGTACGCAAAAGCTGAGGTGCCATCACAAATAGATAATAAAGATTTACAAAATATAGGCTACTTAGGTTTTGGCTTAGAGCTTTGGTTAGATGCATTTTTAAATAAAAGAGCAGTTTATGGTGCTACAGAAGATTTTCCTACTGCTATAAGCGAACAACTAAAATCACAAAATGTTAAATCTGTTTTATGTACGCCTATTTTTATTGATGATAAGCTATGGGGTTTTATGGGACTTGATGATTGTCATAGTGCGCGAATTTGGGATGATTTGGAGATATCTACTTTGCAAGAGCTAGCACTATCAATTGTAGTCGTTATTATAAAACAGAAGCTTAGAGACAATATTGCAGAGCTAAATGAAAAACTTAGAAAAAAGAGTATGCTTCAAAGAAAAGAGCTTCAAGAGAAAGAGAAAATGTTAATTGATCAAAGTAACTATGCCCAAATGGGTGAGATGATTAACATGATTGCACATCAATGGAGGCAACCTCTCAATGCAGTCTCTGCAGCTTGTTTAAAACTATCTTTGCATAGTGAGTTAGATACTATTACAAAAGAGTTAACAGATGAAACAGTTACTTTTATTGATTCTCAATCTCAAAAAATGTCAAATATCATAAATGATTTTATGAATTTCAATAAACCAACTGACAACTCAAAACTTAGGATGAAAAGCATAGTAGATAATGTTTTAAATATGGTTCATGCCCAATTTACAAACAGATCAATAGAGTTAAATATAGATGTTGATGAGACTATTGAAATTTTTCACAATAGAAAATATGTAGAGCACTCTTTACTCAATATTCTATCAAACTCAAAAGATGCTTTTGAGGATAGCAATGATATTGGTAAACTTATAACCATATCAACTGCACTACATGTAGATGATATTGAACTAATAATTGAAGATAATGCAGGTGGAATAAGCGAAGATGTGTTAAAAAAGATGTATAATCCTTACTACACAACTAAAGTTCAAGGAAAAGGGACTGGTATTGGTCTTTACATGACAAAAGATATGCTAGAAAAAATACCAGGAACTAAAATTTCAACAAAAAGTGACAATGGTTGCACAACAACAACAATTACATTTAAGAGGCTTGAAAATGAATGATCTTAAAACAATAGTAGAGTATGCACAAGATATTAGAGTGCTGTATGTAGAAGATGAGGATGATGCGAGAGCTGAGCTTACTAATGTTTTAAATATCTTTTTTAATAAAGTTTTCATAGCCAAAAATGGTCAAGAAGCATTAGAGGTTTTTGAAAAAGAGAGTATTGAATTTGTCATAAGTGACATTACTATGCCTGTAATGGATGGCATTGAGATGATGAAAGTAATGAGACAAAGTAATAAAAAATTCAAATCTATCTTCATAACTGCTCACTCAAAAAAAGAGACTATCTTAGAGTCTATTAAACTCAATGTTGATGGTTACATTTTAAAACCAATAGAACAGACCCAACTTATGGATGTTTTAAGTAAAATCATCTATACACTACATGTAGAAAAAGAGAAAGTTGATTTTGATAAAAAACTAAAAGATGAACTTAAGAAACAAAAAGAGCTTATTTTAAAACAGTCACAATCTCTTATTGAGATGCTTCAACGAGACTCTTTGACACAATTATACAACTTTGAGAGACTAAAAATAGATTATGCAAAAATTGCAAAAAAACCAACTTTAATACTATTTAATATTGACAATTTTAACTTCATAAATTTAACTCATGGTTTTGCAACTGGAGATTTAGTAATTAAAGATTTTGGAAATTTCTTACTAAAATTTTGTACAAAAGAGATCTATTTGTACAAGCTTTATGGTGATGAATTTATGATGATATATGATAGTGACAACATCTTAGATATATTATCACTATGTGAAGATATTCAACGTAAACTTTACACTAACTATTTCACAGTTGATGGAGATGAGTTTAATATTAGCGCTTCTATGGGAATAGTTGAACCTGTTGAGGCAGATATTGCACTCCCTTATCATAAGTCTAAACTAGCCCTTCAAGAAGGTAGGCATAATCATAAAAACTCTATTACTATTTACAAAGAGAATATGTCACTTATTGAGAAACAAACAGAGCTACTGAAGTGGTCAAAAAAGAGTAAAAGCGCTATTGATGAAAAACGTTTAAAAGCCTATTTTCAGCCTATATATGAGTTTGAGAAAAGAGCGATTACTAAGTATGAATCACTAGTGAGAATTGTAGATGGGAGTGATGTCATCTCACCATTTTACTTTCTTGAAAGCATGAGAACATCAGGACTTCTACCAGCACTTTCAAGAGCTATGATTGAGCAAACTTGTAAATATTTTCAAGAGTATCCAGAGGTATCATTTAGTATTAATATTACCGATGAGGACTTTAAAGATGGTGAACTATTAGGAATGCTGCTCTACTACACTAACAAGTACTCCATTGAGCCATCAAGAGTAACAATAGAGATACTAGAAAATATTAATGATTATGATGCTAGTGATGCAAACAATAAGCTATTAGAGCTTAAAGAAGAGGGGTTTATTATTGCACTAGATGACTTTGGCGCTCAAAACTCAAACTTTTCTAGAATTCAAAATTTAAATATAGATATTATCAAAATAGATGGCGCATTCATTAAAAACATCGACAACGATTTGAACTCTAAACATATTGTAGAGACTATTGTCTATTATGCTAAAAAGGCGAATGTTAAAACAATTGCGGAGTTTGTACAATCTAAAGAGATATTTGAAATTGTAGAATCACTTGGGATAGATTATGCACAAGGGTACTACATAGGCAAGCCTGAAGAGAATATTATTAATTGATGTTACGCCCCCTAAAGCTACGAAAACTTATGTTTTCGAGAATTAAATAGTCAGAGGTGAATTATGGAACTAGATTTTACAAAAGCTATTAAGCTTCAAGATAACATCTATTGGGTAGGAAAGTATCTTGAAAATGACCCTTTTCAGTGTCACCCTTATCTGATTTTAGATGGTGACAATTCTGTATTGATAGACCTTGGTTCTATGCTTGAATTTGATGAAGTTGTAAAAAAAATAGAGAGTATCACTTCATTAAAAAACATCAAATACATTATTGCTCACCATCAAGACCCAGACTTGTGTGCGGCTATTCCAAATATTGAAAAACTGGTTAATAGAGATGATTTAAGAGTTGTAACACACCATAGAAATGCTGCACTTATCAAACACTATGGAATTACATCTGAGTACATGTATATTGACACAAACAACTATGAGCTAAAACTAACTAGTAGAGTTTTAAAGTTTCTCACTACACCTTACGCACATGCACCTGGTGCATTTATGACTTATGATGAGTCAACAAAAACTCTCTTCTCTTCAGATATTTTTGGAGCATTTGAAGAGTCGTGGAGTTTTTATGCAGATGAGAACTACTTTGAGTCTATAAAACTTTTTCATCAAGAGTATATGCCTGGACGTGACATCTTAAACTATGCACTTAGAAA
>JAYEGD010000109.1:0-3697 GCA_034658915.1 Campylobacterota bacterium
GTGCAGCGTTAAATAAAGAGAAAAAGAGTAGGCTAAGTGAAATTAATTTAAGAAAAAGTGAATTAGCAAATGAGTTTTCACAAAATCTAATAGATGCAACAAATGAGTATGAGCTAATTGTTTGTGAAGATGATGTTGATGGTATGAGTGAAAATGAGAAGCAAAGCGCTGCTTTTGATGATAATGGAGAGACTAAGTATAAGTTTACTCTACAGATGCCATCATATATTGCATATATGACTTATGGTAAAAATTCTGAAATTAGAGAAAAACTTTATAAAGCTTACACAACACGCTCGCCTCAAAATGCGCTTATTATTGATGAACTTTTAGCACTTCGCCAAGAGATGGCACAACTTTTAGGTTTTGAAAATTATGCGCAATACTCATTAGCTTCAAAAATGGCAAAAGATAGTAGTGAAGTTGTGGAGTTTTTAGAACATTTAGCACTATCTTCTTACTCTCAAGCTAAAAATGAGTTAGAGGAACTTCTGAATTTTCATAACATTGAAAAGATAAATAGTTTTGATAGCGCATACTACTCAGAAATTTTAAAAAAGAGATCTTACGACATTGATGAGGAGCTGTATCGTCCATACTTTGAACAACAAAATGTTGTAAATGGTATGTTTACATTTTTAGAAAAACTATTTGGAATTAAATTTGTTAAAACAGATGAGAGTTACTATGATGAGAAAGTAACATCTTATGATCTACATGTAGATGATACTTTAAGAGCTAGACTCTACCTTGATTTAGATGCAAGAAAAGGTAAACGTGGTGGTGCTTGGATGCATAATCACCAAACACACTGTATTGACGAAAATGGAGAAGAGATATTAGCATCAGCGTTTGTAGTGTGTAATTTTCCATCATCTTTAAAGAGTGCATCTTTACTTCGACATGATGATGTTGTGACGCTTTTTCATGAGATGGGACACGCTATTCATCATCTTCTTTCACGTGTTAATGAAAACTCAGTTAGTGGTGTTAATGGTGTTGAGTGGGACGCGGTTGAATTTCCATCACAGTTTTTAGAGAACTTTGCTTATGAGAAGAGTGTTTTAAAGATGTTTGCACTACATGTAGATAGCCATGAGGTTATTAGTGATGAGATGTGCGATAAGTTAATTAAAGTGAAAAATTTTCAATCTGCGCTTGGAATGTTAAGACAGTTAGAGTTTTCACTCTTTGACTTTAAACTTCATGAAAAGTTATATAGTGCAGATGAGGTGCAAAATCTTCTTGATGGAATTAGAGAAAAAACAGCACTAATTAAACCACCCTCATACAACAAGTTTCAAAATGGTTTTTCACACATTTTTGCTGGTGGTTACGCTGCTGGCTACTACAGTTACAAATATGCAGAAGTTTTAAGTGCAGATATGTTTTTTAAAGTAGTAGATGAGGCTATTTTTGGAAGTGATGTAGCTAAAAAATATTTAGATGTAGTTCTTAGTAATGGTGGAGCGTACTCAATGAGTAAACTATTTATTGATATTATGGGTAAAAAACCAGATGTTTCAAGCTTATTGCGACTTAATGGCATTGAGTCTTGAGACTACTTTTAGTACTGATTATTATGATGAATTTATCAATAGCTAAAGAGATTAAAGTCGCATCTTATAATGTAGAAAACCTATTTGATTTGAGATATGATGGAAGTGAATATGCAGAGTATATTCCAAATACCAAATGGCAATGGAATAGCAAAAATTACAAAAAAAAGCTTAATAATATCTCTAAGGTTATTTCTGATGTAAATCCAGATATTATAGCACTACAAGAGATAGAGTCTCTACAAGCGTTAATGGATTTAAGAAAAGCACTTAAAATGAGTGGTGCATACTATAAATATTATGCAATTGCAAAAGCTAAAAATACAAATATTAAAAATGCAATATTGAGTAAAATCCCAATAGATAGCTCTAAAGAGATATCTGTTACAAGCTCAAGAAGATATAGAAATATCTTAGAAGCAACTTTTAATATTGATGGAGAGAAACTCTATATATTTGTAAATCACTCCAAAGCAAAGAGTGGAAGTGAGTCTAAGCGGATAATCTCTGCAAAAGCACTAAAAAAGAGGTTGAATGAACTAGGAGATAAGAACATACTACTTGTAGGAGATTTTAATAGTGATTATGATGAGTATAAGAACTTTCTTAAAAGCAGAAAACTGAATGATACAAATGGAAAAACAGCACTTCAACACACTCTTCAAAGCGTGGATGAAAATGATAATCATATAACGCTACATTCACTAAAACATCCATACTACTATAATCCTTGGATTGAGATTGATAAGAGCAGAATGTTTACACACAAGTTTAGAAAATATCGTCATGCACTTGATCATATTTTAATCTCAAGTGCGCTTCATAATAAGAGTGGATTAGAGTACAAAGTTGGAAGTTTTAACAGATATGATAAGAGTTACGTTCTCAAAAGAAACGCTCCTTTTAGGTGGCAACGTAGCAGATATGCACCCTATCATCATACAGGAAAAGGTTTTTCTGATCATCTATTAGTACATGTAACACTTAACACCAATTAATTGGTGTTGAACTATTTTTACTTAGATAACTATTTGTTTTACTAAAAGGTTTTGAGCCAAAAAAACCACGATACGCACTTAGTGGTGAGGGGTGAGAACTTTTAAGAATTAAGTGCCTGCTCTCATCAATTAATTTACTCTTTTTTTGAGCGTAAGCTCCCCACAAAATAAACACAACACTATCTTTTTTTTCATTAATTAGTTTAATGAGAGAGTCTGTGAAAATTTCCCAACCACGGTTTGCATGAGAGTTTGGAGTTGAGCTAACAACACTTAAAACTGCATTTAGTAGCAGTACGCCTTGTGTAGCCCATGGAGTTAAATCACTACTAGGTATAGCTTTACATGTAGAGTCATCTTGAAGCTCTTTAAAGATGTTTCTAAGAGATGGTGGATGAGGAGTACTCTTCTTAACACTAAATGCTAATCCCATGGATTGATTCTCTCCATGGTATGGGTCTTGTCCTAAAACTACAACTTTTACATTTTCAAGTGGTGTGAGCTTTAATGCATTAAAAATATCATCTTTTTTTGGAAAGATAGTTTTTTTCTTATATTCACTACTTACAAACTCATCTAAAACTTTAAAGTACTCTTTTGAAACTTCACCTTTTAAATGCTTACTCCAAGAGGTTTTGTCTATTAACTCTTGAAGCATCTATTTTAAGTGATGTTCAATTGGTTCTGGTCTTCCCATGTGGTAACCTTGAGCATAATCTACATTTAACTCTTTGATAATATCCAAAATCTCTTGAGATGAGACAAACTCCGCAATTGTTTTAACACCCATTTTATGAGCAAGTGAAACAATGGTTTCAACCATTAGACGTGAGTGTACGTCTCTATCTATATTTGATATAAGTGATGAATCTATTTTAATAAAATCAACAGGTAGGTTTAAAATATGAGAGAAATTAGAGTAACCAGCTCCAAAATCATCAAGTGCAATTGTTATACTATAGCTTCTTATTTTCTTGCAAAACTCTAAAACAGCATCATAGTTCTTAAACTCTTCAGTCTCTAAAAGTTCAATCGTAATTAGATTGTTATATTCAAACTTCTCAAATCTATTAAATAGCATCTCTAGTGTGTTACTATTTTCAATATCTTCCATTGAGAGGTTAACAGAACAAGGTATCT
>JAYEGD010000110.1:0-3687 GCA_034658915.1 Campylobacterota bacterium
GTGTGCTCCATCAAATTGTGGTATTGGAAGCAGGTTAAATACTGCTAATACAACGTTTATAAGAAGTAGTTTAAAGACAAAAATGTAGGTAAACAGATAGACCATTGAGTCCGCATTAGTTGGTTGCGCTAGATTTAAAAGCATAATTGATGCTAAAACAGCAACTACAAAGTTATATACAATTCCCGCTAAAGATACCTGCATAGCAGCGTTGTAGCCACCATTTTGTATAACAATAGATTGGTTTACTGGTACAGGTTTAGCCCACCCAAAAAGAATTCCACTATCACTTCCAAAAAGCATTGGTAAGAAATATAGCGTTGCTGGAACTATAATTGTACCAATTAAATCTACATGTATAAGTGGATTAATAGACAATCTTCCAGCATTTTTTGCAGTGTTGTCACCATACTTGTAAGCAACCCAACCATGCATAATTTCATGACCTACAATACCTACAATTAGAGCCAAAATAGCAGCAATAATTTTTAGTATATCAATAGATTCCATGATCTACATCCTCTTTTTGACGCTCTTTTTCTACTAAATCTAAGTAGTATGGTTGCTCTAGGTCTGTAGGTGTTTTTCCTACTCTGTCCCAACGAATTTTAAAGTTCTCATCCATTGAGAAATAGATAAACCAAGGAGTTCCCTCTACTAAACCATAAGGAACACTTCCCCAAAAACGACTATCATTTGAGTGGTCTCTATTGTCACCCATCATAAAGTATTCATCTTGTGGAACAACTATTGGACCAAAATTGAAAAGCTCTTGTGGGTATCTACCATCATTTACAATATTTTTATCGTGGTGAATTCCAGGATGCTCTTGTTGGTATGGATTTTTAACCCAAAGTTTTCCATTTAGCTTAATAGTCTCATAACCAATGTAGTTTTTTTCAATATACTCATCTCCCTCGTATGGATGTAAAAATAGATCTTTATTAAATAAAAACAGCTCATCTCCACCTAGTGCAACACATCTTTTTACATAGTGAATTTTTGTGTTACCAGGGTAGCGAAAAATAACAATGTCACCACGCGCGGGTGTATCACCATCATAAATATGTCCATCTGTTCCTGGAATTAGAGGGATTTCTAAAAATGGAATGTGTGGAGTTGAAATTCCATAAGCAAACTTTTTAGCAAAGAGTTGATCTCCTACTAAAAGAGAGTTCTTCATACTTCCGCTCGGAATTCTAAATGCTTGAGCAATAAAAAATATTACAAATAGAACAATAATAATAGTCCCAGTCCAACTGTTTGAAAATCTGTATGTTTTGTGTAAAAACTCTTTCATCTATTTCCTTTTTACATGTAGTTGAGCTGCTTTGAGTGTATTTTTAAGAAGCATCGCAATAGTCATAGGACCAACTCCACCTGGAACAGGTGTAATGTAGGAGCATTTAGAGCTTGCATTCTCATAATCTACATCGCCTACGAGTTTTCCACTCTTGGCTCTATTTATTCCAATGTCAATTACTACTGCTCCATCTTTGAGCATATCTTCTTTAATGAGGTTAATGACACCAGCACCAACGCAAACTACATCTGCACGAAGCGTGTGAGCTTTTAAATCATCAGTGTAAATATGACAAATTTCTACTGTTGCATTTTGATTGAGCATAAGTGAAGCTAGTGGTTTTCCAACTATGTTTGATGCACCTACAACTACAACATTTTTACCTTGAACATCAATGTCATACTCTTTTAAAAGTTCCATAACACCAAGTGGTGTACATGGAACAAAGCCATCAAGTCCAGTGCTTAGTCGTCCAACATTGTATGGATGAAAACCATCCACATCTTTTGATGGTGCTACTAACTCTAAAATTTTGGTAGTATCAATATGAGATGGAAGTGGAAGTTGAATTAAAATTCCATCTAAATTTGGATTGTCATTCATCATTACAATTGTATCTTCTAACATCTCTTGAGAGATATCTTCAGGCATTTCATGAGCTACTGAATACAAACCAACTCTATCGCAAGCTCTCTTTTTCATATTAACATAAGCAGCACTTGCAGCGTCATGACCAACTAAAACAACTGCTAATCCAGCGGTACGTTTATGAGCTGCTTTTAACTCTTTTACTTCATCAATAAGTGAAGTCTCTATTTTTTGTGCTAATTTTTTACCATCTAAAAGTGTCATTTAATCACCATAATTATATTTTTTTGTTAATATATCGAAATTTGGTTTACAAGGCGCTTTTGTGAGATATTTTATATACATTTTTTTAACTGTTTCGTCAGCAAATTGTGAAAATAGTTTCATCACAAAAGAGGAGTATGCTAATCAACTCTACCATAATCCAAGAGGAATAGGGTGCAATCATTGTCATGGAGATGGAGGTAAAGGAAAGGTTATTGCAAAGTATATTGAAAATGAAAAAAGAAAAAACTTTGAGGGACCTCGTATTAATAATTTGGATTACAAAACGTTTTATTATGCACTAAATGAGAGAAGAAGAAATATGCCAAGATATTTTTTAACAGATGATGAGATTACCATACTTTTTTATTATTTACAAAAAGAGGATAGATGATATTAAACAATATTAAGAAACTGCAAGAAGCGGTAGATAGTCGGGATTTAGGATACTTTGAGAATATTTTAAAGCCTACATGTAGAACACTAAACACAACTCAAAATTTTCATGCACCACTGATGCTCTCTGCTCAAAACATTAAACATTTAAACAAAATTGATGAGCTACAAACAGATGCAATTATGTTGAATTTGGAAGATGGAGTAAGTGAGGTAATGAAGCCTTTTGCTCTTCGTCTCTCAGCTTTAGTTCTTTCAAAACTCACTACATGTAGCAAAAAAATAGTAGTAAGAGTAAACGAGTTAAATGAGGGTGGAGTTGAGGAGATAGAGTTTTTAAACAGCTATATGCCTGATGCAATAAGAGTTCCAAAAATTCGCAACGTAAAAGATGTTGAAAAAGCGTTAGAATTGATTGATGAAAAAATAGAGGTTCACATTAGCATTGAGACCGCTGATGCATGGCTTAATTTGAGTAAGTTAGCAGTTAGTAGTCGTGTTAAAGTTTTCTACTTAGGAGTGTTAGATCTCTTTGCAGAGCTTAAACTTTCTCAATCGCTAATTACTCCAACTAATCCAACTATTCACTACATATTGTCACACTTTTTAATTACCTCAAAAGCTCTACATGTAAAGCCTGTCTCATTTGTTTTTCAAGACTACAAAAACATAGATGAGTTTCAAAAATATATAGAGCTAGAGAAGTCTATGGGGTATGATTCAAAAGGGTGTATCTCTCCTACTCAATCTCAAGTTATGATGAGCTATTTTGATAGTGAGAATATTGATGAGGCGAAAGAGATTGTAGAGCTTTTTGAGAAAAGTAGAGCAGATGGAGTAACTGGTTTTGTAAGTGATAAGTATGGTTTTATTGATGAGCCAATTTACAAAGATGCACTAAATAGGATTAGTATTGCAAACTCGTGAACTTACACTAAAAGAGGTGGATATTGCGTATGATTTTTTAAAAGATTACATCTCATTAAGTTATGAAGAGTTTGAAGATAAAATTTATGATTTACGTCATAACAGCTACAAAATGTTAGGAATGTTTCATAAAGATGTACTTATAGCATATTGTGGTGTAAATGTTATGAGTACACTACAAACCCCAAAAAGTCTATGGGTGTATGAGT
>JAYEGD010000111.1:0-3662 GCA_034658915.1 Campylobacterota bacterium
GCTAACAAATGGCTCAAATATTTTATCTATAATATCATGTGGAATTCCACCTGCATTATCTCTTATCTCTACATGTAACTCATTATCTTTCTCTTTGATGTTAATATCTACTCTTCTTTTTTCATAAGGCTCAATTTTAATTAGCTCATCAAATGCATTATTCAAAAGTATTGTCCACACTTGTTCAATTTTTTGTTTGTTAACTAAAGCCATATATTGGTGCTTTGATTTATCACTATTTTCTAAAACAAAAAGCTCATTGTTAATGTAAATTGGTGTAATCTGTTTTGAACGATTATGTGTCATTCTAAGAACAGTTACAATAGTTCCATAGATATTTTCACTATGTTTAACACTTGGTGTAACTTGTGAAACCTCTCTCATAGACTCAACAATAAGCCCCATTCTATTAATTCCATTCATCACTTTTTCATTATCATCTAAAAGTCGCTGTTTAAACTCATTATCTGGCATATCTTCAAGGTCATACCTTGACATCTCAATATTACCTTTAATGTAAGTTAGAGGCGTATTAATCTCATGCGTAATTCCAGCTGCCATCTGCCCAATAATAGTAAATTTTGTACTCTCTACTAAACTTTGCTCATGCCTACTCTGCTCATCTTCTAATTTTTTTACAGCACTATTAACTCTTTGTTGTAGAGTCTCGTTTAACTCTTTAAGCCTCTTTTCAACATCTTTTTTCTCACTCATATCTGCAATATTAGCAACAACAATTGCACCAGATTCTCTCCAATTAGCACCTATAGATATACTAATTGGGAAAATTGTTCCATCTTTTTTTAGACCCTCAAACTCATGTGTTTTTCCGATTACACCAGATGACTTTCCTGTTTTAATATATTTAATAGCAGCTTTTTTATGTTTATCTTTATACTCATCTGGAACTATTTTAAAAATATTCCTACTGCCTAACATCTCATCTTTACTCCAACCAAACATCTCTTGTGCTTTAGCATTATATGTAGTTATTTTAAAAGTATAGTCCATAGCAATAATAGCGTTAGTGTTCGACTCTATTACAGTTTTTTCATACTCCTCTAAATTTTTAAGAGTTTCAGACTCTTGTGTTAGCTCTTTTGTCTTTTCATCAACCATATCTTCTAAGTCATTTTGCAAGTGAAGAAGTTCTGTAATATCATTAAAAACAATAATTTTTTCACTATCTTCTTTAAATGCTTTACTATTGACCTTAACAGAGTAAATTTTCTCTTCATTAAACCTATTTTTAATATACGCTACATGTAGTTTGTCTGGATGATTGTGAATATAGTCCGTCCAGTTAACTCCATCCATTGTAGGCATAAGATGATCAACACCAACTTTATCAATAAAAAGTTCACAAACACAACTATGATTTAAATTAAAGTCATCTAAATCCAAATAGCCAAAACTTTTTAAAAACTCTCTATTTACACTAGATGCTCTTTGCCCATTACTTACAATAACCATTGAAGATTGTGAGTTTAAAATAAGGTTAATTCTCTCATTATTATTTTTTAACTCTAATGTTTTAAGCTCTACTTCATTCTCTAACCTCTCATTTTCATCTGCTTTATTTTTTTCACGTAAATATATTAAGTATGTTAAAATAGAGATAAACAGTGAGAATAAAAATATAATAAAATAGAAATCTTCTAACTTCTTCTTAATGTATATATCAGCACTTTTTATAATAAAGAAAGCCACCACACTTTTTGTCACTGCATTTCTTACTGGTATAAATGTAACAGTCATATTTGTAGAGCTGTCATAAAGTGTAAAATTTTTACCTGAACTTAGCTTTTTCACTGCTTTGTTTGCAATATTTTTAGGTATAGCTACATCTTTTAAATTTTTATTAATGTGTGCCATAAACTCTAAATATGTCCCTTTTTCTATGTAGTAACCATCTATATTACTTTGCATATAGTTAGCATCTAAGTATTGACTCCATACCTTATTATCTATTACACTTTTTTTAATACAAAAAGTACTCAATACATGAAAACTATTCATAAAATCTCTTGTAAAAGCATCTACACTGTATGAAATCTCTACACTACCTAAATGCTTTTTGTCACTACTTTGTATTGGATATACAAATCTATATCCACTTACTAATTTACCAGCTTCAAAACCATCTATCTTCTGATTTTTTTCATTTACAAACTTAACACTTTCTCTAAAATCACTCAAGTCATCACCATGTTTTTCAGGTTTATGAAACCTTAAAAATGACTCATTAGATACTAGATGAAAATGTAGCTGTTTTAATTTTGTAAACTCTAATCTCCTATAATTTTTATTTAAAGTTTCATATAGTTTTTCTCTTAGTTTATCTTTTTTAGTACTATTTGCATCTTGTAACTCTTTATAAATTTCTATTACATCATCTCTATTTACTAGAAGATTAAACATAATGGCTGAGCGTTTTTTAAATTGATCATAGTTATTTAGATACATAGTTTCAAACTCTGCAGTTTTAGAGACTAAATAGTTATTAATTTCACTATTTTTTTTACTATTAAATCCTAAAAACAGTAAAGCAATCAGTGCAACAGCTACAAATATAAATTTAACTTTAATACTATATCCCTTATGAATTAGGCTCATATACTATCCATGATGGCTCACTGAAATTTGGAACCTCATCATAGCTATATACAGCATAATACTTTTTAACTCTCTGGCTACCAAAATTGTCAAATGTGTAGCTATCTTTTCCACCATAAAGCTTCTCTCCATCATAAGGAGAACATGGAGTATGAAATGGACTTTTAGTAACAATAACACCTTGAAATGTCTCATCAACTGGGTTATCCCATGTAAGTTTTATCATTCCATTTTCTACGCTTTGTTTTAAATTAGTTACACTTTTTGGTGCAGTTTTTGGCTTTTTCAGATACTCAATAACTATCTTTGGTCTATTAGTTTTTGAATTATCCGCGTATGATACAGACTGGTTTTTAACAAACTGTTTATCACTAGTTGCATAAATTACAAAGTAAATTTTTTCAGCTTTATCTAGTGTTTTAAGCATCTCTTTAATTGCAAAAGTATCAAACATAAAAATTTGGTTCTTCTCATTTTTAAGATCACTTACGCTTACATCATACCCTATACGCTCAATAATTTCACGAAGCTCTATATTTTTATAATCTATCTCATCTGGTCTTTCAATTAGCTCTACATGAAATCTTAGTGGAGCATTTGTATTAATAGATGCAACATTCAGCTCCAAATATGCTTGTGAGATAGCCAAATCATCACTTGATGGAAGATCAGATACATCAAACTCCATCACTCCATAGCGTCTAAAACCATCTTTACTAAAACCTGATGTTAAATTTGAACTATCTACGCCCTCTTTTGCTACACTACATGTACTACATGTAGAGAGCTCATATTTAGATTTAGGAATAGTGTATGTCACCTCTAATTTTGGTCTAAATGTTAAACCTCCACTAAAAGAGCCATACCCAATATCCCACTGCATTAGCTGAGAAGATCTATCAATTGGAAGCACCATAGGTCCCTCCATTCTAAAGATTGCACGTCTGCTAACAAGCTGTTTTTGTAGAGCCAATCTATCTGCTTTTGCAAACTTATATGACCTCCAAATACCTTGGCTTAGCTGGTGTGAAGCTGTTGGTCTATCT
>JAYEGD010000112.1:0-14560 GCA_034658915.1 Campylobacterota bacterium
AAAAGCTACAATTCAAGATGACCAAGCTCAAATAGACAGAGCATTAATTGAGCTAGATTACACTAAAATAAAAGCACCAATATCTGGAAAAATAAGTAATAGACTTGTAGATGTTGGAAATTTAGTTGGTTATGATGGACCTACAAAACTAACTACAATTAATCAAATTGACCCACTATACACATACTTTTCTCCAAGTACTCAAGAGGTTCAAATAATGAACAAATATAAAGAGTTTAAAAAAATGCCTACTTTTATAGAGGTAAAAAACTCTAGTGAGTATTTAAAAAGAGGACGACTTAACGGTTATGTAGATTTTGAAAATAACACGGTTGATCCACTAACTTCAACAGTTAATATGCGTGCAACTCTAAAAAATGATAAAAATGAGTATTTGGCAGGTACATTTGTATATATTAATCTGTTTGTAACAGATAAAAAGAAGTTCATTATGCTTCCTCCAGATGTTATCTTTGAGTCACAACTAGGAAAATATGTATATGTTGTAGATGAAAATAGCAGTGCGAACAGAGTAATTGTAAAAACTGGCTACACATCAAGATTTTACACGCAAATCGTAGATGGTTTAAAAGATGGTGACAGAGTTATCGTAAATGCTTTTATGAAATTAAAAGAGAAGTTAAAAGTAGTACCAAATGACGTTACTTCAACACAAGGAATAGATGCAATTATTGCAAAAAACAATCTTATTCCAGATGTTAACACAACGAAGTAGAAAATATGTTCTCTCTCACATTTATAAAACGTCCAATTTTTGCTATTGTTATTGCACTTTTGACAATTGTAGCGGGTGCGATTTCATTAGCGGTTTTACCAGTTCAAGAGTTCCCAGAAGTTACTCCACCAACAGTTAGCGTAACAGCAACTTACACAGGTGCAAATGCTTTTGATGTTGAAGAAGCAGTAACAAAACCACTCGAAGACCAACTAAATGGTGTTCAAGGAATGATTTACATTGACTCATCATCTACATCATCTGGACAATCTAATATTAATGTATATTTTGAGCCAGGGTATGATTTGGACATTGCAGCAGTTGATGTTCAAAACAAAGTAAGTATAGCACTTCCATCACTTCCTGCTGAAGTTAAGCAACAAGGTGTAACAGTAGATAAACAGTCGCCTAATATTGTATGTATTGTTGCACTAACAGGTAGTGAGCAGTATAATGATCTATTTTTAAGTAACTATATCAACATCAATATTTTAGATGAGTTAAAACGTATTCCTGGTGTTGGTAAGGCTGAAAATTTAGGTGAGAAAAAATACTCTATGCGTATTTGGTTAGACCCTGACAAAATGGCATCTTTGAAACTTACACCATCTGAGGTAATCTCTGCAGTTCAATCACAAAATAAACAAGCTTCAATTGGTAAAATAGGTGCTGCTCCTATTTTTAAAGACCAAAAAATGGAGTATGTTTTAACAACACAAGGACGACTTAAAACTCCTGAAGAGTTTGGAAATATTGTTTTAAAATATCAAGATGATGGCTCTGCTGTATATATGAAAAATATTGCTAAAATAGAGTTAGGTGCTGAAAAGTACGATTGGAACGCAATTTTAAATAAAAAAGAGGCAGGTCTTGTTGCTATTAAACAACTTCCTGGTTCCAATGCATTGGCAATTAAAGAAGCAGTAGCTTCAACAATGGAGAGGCTAAAGAGTCGTTTTCCTCAGGGCATAGAGTACACAATTCCTTATGACACAACCAAATATGTTGAAGTTGCAATCGATAATGTAAAAGAGACTCTGTTTGAAGCACTAGCGCTTGTAATTATTGTTATTTTTATCTTTTTACAATCATGGAGACCTACTGTTATTGCATCTGTTGCAGTTCCTGTTTCACTAATTGGAACATTTGCAGCTATGTACATTGCACCTGGATTTTCAATTAACTTTTTAACTCTTTTTGGACTAATTTTAGCCATTGGTATTGTTGTTGATGACGCTATTTTGGTTGTTGAAAATGTTGAAGTTATTATGGAGCGTGAACCAGAAATCTCAATGATGGAAGTTGTTAAAAAGTCAATGGTTCAACTAATTGCTCCAATTATCTCTACAACCATTGTTCTTATTGCTATTTTTGTACCAGTTTCTATGATGCCGGGTATTACAGGCGCACTTTACCAACAGTTTGCACTTACTATCTCTTTTGCAGTTTTTATATCTTCTATTAATGCATTAACTCTCTCTCCTGCAATTGCTGCTATTATTATTAAACGTCGCACAAAGGGAGCTAAGAAGTTTATTGGTTTTAGATATTTCGATAAGTTCTTTGACTTCTTAGTAGAAAAATATACATCTACAATTACATTTTTTATTAAAATTCGCTATGTTATGCTGTTTGTTTTTGCTGGAATGTTCGCAGCTGTTTACCTCTTATTTACTACAATTCCTACAGGTTTTGTACCCTCAGAAGATAAGGGTGTGGTTATGGTTTCACTAAACATGAAAGCAGGAACATCTATTATGCAAACTGAAGTTACAAGAAAAAAGGTAGAAGAGGTTCTTTTTTCAATTGATGGAGTTCAAGATGTTGTTGCAGTTGATGGCTACAACGTTGTAACTTCAACACTAGATAGTAGCGCAGCTGCACTCTTTGTTACTCTTACACCATGGAGCCAAAGAAAGACTCCAGAGCTATCAGCTGAGGGAATAATTAGAACTATTATGATGAAATCTCAAGTTATTTCAGATGGAAAAGTGGCTGCATTTAATATGCCAGGGATTCCAGGACTAGGAACAGTTGGAGGATTTGACTTTAGACTACAAGATTTCTTGTCTGGAGATTTAGATACGTTTATAGAATATTCTAATAAAGTAATGCAAAGTGCAAATGCTCATCCAGCAATTGCTTACACATTTACATCTTTTAAAGCAGACTATCCAATGTATGACATAGAAATTGATCGTAAAAAAGTTGCATCATTGGGTGTTCATATGGCTGATTTGTTTGTAACTATGCAGACATATTTAGGCGCTTACTACATTAATGACTTTACTAAATTTGGAAAAGTGTATCGTGTATTTGTTCAAGCAAAAGAGGACTTTAGAAGCTCAAAAGAGGATATTGGAAAAATATATGTAAAAAGCATAAAAGATGAAATGATTCCACTTAGTGCTTTAATACATGTAAAAGAGATGATTGGACCACAAAATATATCTCACTATAATCTCTATAGAAGTATTCAAATTAATGGAAACGCTGCACCTGGACACAGCTCTGGTGAAGCCATGGATGCTATGGAGCAAATTGCAAAAGATGTTCTTCCAAAAGAGTATGGTTACACTTGGTCTGGTATGAGTTATCAAGAAAAACTTGCAGGTAATGCACAAATTTATGTAATTGTTTTTGTTCTGTTAGTTGTATTTTTAGTTCTCTCTGCTCTTTATGAGAGTTGGATTTTACCACTGATGATTCTGTTCACCGTTCCACTGGTGATGATTGGAGCAATTAGTGCTTTAATGTACGCTGGAATGCCACTAAATATTTACGCACAAGTGGGGCTAGTCTTGCTTGTAGGATTAGCATCGAAAAATGCAATTTTAATTGTTGAGTTTGCAAAAGAGAAGAGAGAAGAGGGTCTAAGCATTGTAAATGCTGGTATTCAAGCAGGGAAACTAAGATTTCGTGCAATTATTATGACATCTTTAGCTTTCATCTTTGGTATTATCCCACTCGCTCTTGCAACTGGAGCAGGTGCTATTACTCAAAAATCTATTGGTATTGGACTTCTTGGTGGTATGACATTTGCAACAATTATTGGGACACTTTTTGTGCCAATTTTATATGTTTTACTAGAGACAATGCGTGAGAAATTTGTAAGCGTAGAAGAAGAAGTAGAAAAAAGGAACTTTTCATGAGAAAATTAGTTTTACTATCACTTGTTGTAACTTCAATGTTTGCAACACAAAATTTAGATGAGCTTATAGATATTGCTCTAAAAAACTCACCAGATATTAAAATATCTAAACTAGATGTAGAGTCAGCAAAGAGTGGTGTCGATTTTGCCACATCTTACTATTTGCCACAACTTGACCTTAGTGGACAGTATGGAAAAGGCGGAAGTAAATTTAAAAGAGCTAATGGTTTTAATAACTATGATGTAATAGGAGCAACTGCTACAGCTTCACAACTAATTTATGACTTTGGTAAAACAGGTGGTAGTATTGAGAGTAGAAAATATGATTTAAGCTCTTATAATGCTACATATTCTCAAGCTATTTCAGATAAAATTTTGGAGGTCAAACAGAAGTTTTATGACTTGTTAAAAGCTCAATCTTTAATTAGTGTAAATGAGGAGAACGTAAAACTGAATGAGGCTCAACTTTATCGTGCAAAACGATATTATGAAGCTGGAATTAGAACTAAGATAGATATTTCAGATGCAAACGTAAACTTAATTAATGGACAAATTAATCTGCAAAATTCTAAGTATGACTCAAGATTAGCTTATGTTAATTTAGAAAAAGTGTTAGGTGAAATAGGTAATAAAATAGAGGTTGAGAATTTACCACTAGAGTACAACAGACTCTACAGCACACTACCGCTAGTCTCAGAAGATATCTCACAACTAACCAATTACGCTTTTAAAAACAGATATGAGATAAAAGCGTACCAAGAGAGCATTAAGTCTGCAAAAGCTGCATTAAAAAGTGTAGATGGCGATTACTTTCCATCAATTGGTCTAAATGGTAATTACGCTTTAAATAAAGTAGATGGTGATATGGCGTTGCTACAAGCTGAGAAACAGTGGAGTGCAGGAGTTGTTGCTAGTTGGAATATTTTCTCTGGATTTAACACCAATGCATCATCTCAAATTGCTAAAATTGCAGTTTTAAAGTCTAATGAGACACTACTCAATATAAAGCTTCAAATTCAAAGAGATGTAAATGAAGCTTTTATAGTTGTACAAAAAACAAAAGAGAATGTTAAGTTAAATTCAAGCTTAAAAGATAGCTCTTTTGAGAAGTTTGATCAAGCACAAAAACGTTATGAAAATGGTTTAAGTGATTACATAGAGCTTCAACAAGCTCGTCAAGAGTACATCGATTCACTTTCTGGTTTGGTTATAGCTTATTATAGTTACTACCAAGCGTTAGCTAATTTAGACAACTCAATAGGAAGATAAGTATGATTAAGATAAAACATTTGTTAAGTGCAATCAGTGCAACAATTATTTTAACAGGGTGTAGCGCTCATAGTGCAAAAACTGGAGCCTCTGGAGCTGCTATGGGTGCGGCTGGTGCATCTGTTGTAGGTGCATTAACAGACCTTATTTTAACAGGAAGTGTTAACCCTAGCACTCTTGCTAGAAATGCAGTGAGTGGTGGAATTGCTGGTGGAGCTGCTGGAACCTACTATGGATATTCTCAAGAAAAAGATGCCAAAAAAGCTAAAAATAGCAAAGAGGCATTAAGTAATGAGAAATTAAAAAAAGAGATAGGCTCAAATAATATGCAAGCACTTCAAAAACTCTTTGAGTGTAAACATAAAGAGGCTTACTCAATTACATTAAACTCTACATCATCAAGCAATATGGACTACAAACTCTCAGGAGTTGCAATTCAAGCATTAATTGATAAAGATAGAGGAAATGGGTCAGGAGTAGAACGCTCAATTGAGAAATATATGAGTTTAGATAACAAAATTAAAACAAAAGAGCAGGCAAACCAAGAGTTAGATGCTCTATACAAAAAAGTTATTCAAGAGCGTGAAGTAGAGGGATTAGCACTTAAATGTACTCAATAGCAGTTATTGGTGCTGGTAAGTGGGGAGAGGCTCTTTACTATGCACTTTCTCAAAAAAATAGTGTTTGCATTACATCAAGAACTCAAAAAGATATAGAGAATTTTGTTGATTTGAAAAGTGCATTAGAGTGTGAATATTTAGTCATAACAATTCCTGCACAAAATATCTCTGATTGGCTAAAAGAGAACTTCATCTTTAATAACCAAAAAGTGTTAGTTGCTGCAAAAGGTATTGAAGCTACAACAGGTAAATTTTTAAACGATATTTACAAAGAGCATCTTAGTGAAACTAACACCTCATTTTTATCTGGTCCATCATTTGCAACTGAAGTTATGCAATCTTTACCAACTGCACTGGTTATTAACTCTACATGTAAAGAGTTAGCAGATGAAATTTCGGAGCTATTTCCAAACTTTATTAAAACATATACATCACAAGATATTATAGGTGCAGAAATAGCAGGTGCATACAAAAATGTTATAGCAATAGCTTCTGGAATTTGTAACGGTCTGAAGCTAGGACAAAATGCACAAGCAGCGCTTATCTCAAGAGGACTTATTGAAATGGATAGATTTGGTGTAGCTCATGGCGCACTAAATGAGACATTTATGGGACTAAGTGGTGCAGGGGATTTAGTGCTTAGTGCATCTTCAACAATGTCAAGAAACTTTCGTGTAGGTTTAGGTTTGGCTCAAAAAAAACCACTACATGTAATTAAAGAGGAGTTGGGTGAAGTAGCAGAGGGAGTGGGGACTGCTTACGCTCTACATGTAATATCTAATAAAGAGAATATTTACTTGCCAATTGCTACAGAAGTGTATAGAATTTTAGAGGGGAAAGACCCAAAAAGTAGCCTCTCTGATTTGTTAGGAAATTAAATGAATGTAGGTAAAGTACAAGCTAAAAAAATACTCTTTGCACTTTTGTTAGGAGTTGTTGGTTTTGCAGTTGCAACTATTTTTTTTACAACAACACAAGCTGCACTTCTTGGAAGCATCACACTTCTTGTCGCACTTTGGACAAATGAGGGGTTACCACTGGGAGTTGTCTCTCTTTTACCAATTATTATTTTTCCATCTTTTGGAATTTTAAATACAAAAATTGTTGCAGCAAACTATTCACACCCCATAATTTACCTATTTTTAGGTGGTTTTCTAATAGCAATTGCAGTAGAGAAGAGTGGTTTACATGTATGGCTCTCAGATAGAGTTTTAGCACTTTTTCCAAGCACTGCAAGAGGAATTATTACCTCTTTGGCAATAGCATCTGGACTTCTTAGCTCCGTGCTTTCAAACACAACTACAACACTTCTGTTAATATCTATTGCACTCTTTTTAACCAAGGAGCCAAAATTGAAGCTTCGTTTTGCACTAGCAATTGCTTATGGAGCAAGCATTGGTGGAATTATGACACCAATAGGTACTCCACCAAACTTGATTCTATTAGGAATAATGGAAGAAAAAGGGATGGAAGCAATACCATTTTTTCAGTGGATGTGGATGGTAGCACCAGTTGCAATTATTATGTTTGGAGTTCTAAGTGTAGTTTTAGGATATGGTGTTAAAAACATAAAAATTGAGAGAGAAAAAACCAAAGAGAAGCTAACAAAAGATCAAAGCAAAATAATGTACTTAATTTATGGATTAATCTCTCTTTTACTAATTAATGCACCAATTAAACCATATTGGAGTGGGTTAGGACTAAGCGAGAGTGGAATACTTCTAAGCGCAGGATTGCTACTCTTCTTTCCACCATTTAACATTCTTAATTGGGATAAAGATAGTGCAAAAGTGCCTTTTAAAATTATGTTTTTATTTGGTGCAGGTTTCTCCATTGCAAAAGCATTCACAATGACTGGCTTAGCAGATGAGATAGCTTCAGAGTTAATAACACTCTCTACAATGCCATTTATTTTACTACTAATAAGTGTAGCAATAATGGTAACATTTATGACAGAAATTACATCAAATACAGCACTGATTTCTATTATGTTGCCAATTTTGTACTCAGTAGCAGCTCAAACAGAACTAAATGCTACACTATTTATGATGGTAGCTACAGTATGTGCAAGCTACGCTTTCATGCTCCCAATAGCCACCGCTCCAAACGCAATAGCCATGAGTAGCGGTGTGGTAGATATTAAAACAATGGCAAAATATGGATTTTTGCTAAATATTATAGGAATTACAGTTATTATTTTTGTAGCTCTGTTTTTTTGGAAAGGGATTGTTTGATTTTACTGGGGTATAACCCAACCATAAAAAAGACCAAAAAAAAACCCCGTATCTCAGAAAGAGACACAGGGTTTATAGCCATCTAAGAATATGTTCCCGCATAACTTAGAAATACACACACAAAGAGCTACCTTTGTTAAAAAGTATTCTACCACAAAAGAGGTACAATTTCAACCTTACTATTTAAACAATATTGACCCCAACCTCACCATGTTAGAGCCACACTTAATAGCCAACTCAAAATCTGAACTCATTCCCATAGAGCATACTGTTGCACCATCAAGTGAGTCATAAATTTTGTATGTATTTTCAAAGCTTTTTTTAATTGCTTTTTCATCATCTACATGTGCGCCTATGCTCATAACACCTTTTAAGTTTATGCTTGGACAACTCTCACTTATTTGCTCATAAACATCTTTTGCTTCATCTACATGTAGTCCACTTTTACTCTTCTCATTTGCAGAGTTTATCTGTAGTAGTGCATTTAGTTTTTGGTTTTTTGCTTGAAGTTTTTTTTGTAACTCATTTGCCAACTCAATAGAGTCAAGAGAGTGCATTAAAGATGGTTTTAGCGATAAAAGATTGTTTATTTTATTTTTTTGCAGATTTCCCACAAAGTGCCACTCAAGAGGCAGGTCATCAAGCTCTAAGTGCTTCTGTTTTAAATCTTGAACCTTGTTCTCACCAAAAGCACGCTGACCAATGTTGTAAAGCTCTTCAATCTCACTACTTGTGCTGTACTTACTAATTGCTACCATTTTTACAATATGGTGAGCATCTACATGTAAACGTGCTTTTTCAATACGTTCAATAACTCTATCTAACTCTTTTTTGTACTCTATTACGTCTCTCAATTTATTACCTCACATAAATATTAACCCTCTAAAGCTACGAAAACTTATGTTTTCGAGAGTTAAAAGGCACTTATAACTGTGATTTTATCAAAATAATAGTTATAAGTGCCTGACCATAATAGATGACATATAGCTCTAATGCACTAAACAACTTATACTCTACAAACGAAGAAAAATAAATATTGACAATGCGTATCTTTTTTGATACAATGATTTAATAATTAAGGTTATATATGGAAAAAATAATTGCCGTTAGATTTTATAAAAGTGAGAATAGTAATGAACCTGTAAAGGATTGGCTATTAACACTTGATAAGGAAGATAGAAAAATTATAGGTGCTGATATCCAAACAGTGGAGTTTGGGTTTCCTATTGGTATGCCTTTGGTTAGAAAGGTGGATACAAAACATAAACTTTGGGAAGTAAGAAGTAAACTAGCTAGTGATAAGATAGCTAGAGTTATATTTACAATTTATAAAGACTGCATGATTCTTTTACATGGCTTTATTAAAAAAGATCAGAAGTTGCCAGAAAAAGAGAAGAGTACAGCAATAGAAAGAAGCAAAAAAATTGATACAGGAGAATGTCATGAGTAATACACATATCGGAAGTGATTTCAACGATTTTTTAAAAGAAGATGGAATTTACGAAGAAACAAATGATATAGCTATCAAAAGGGTTATAGCTTATCAGTTAGAACAAGAGATGAATGCTCAAAATCTTACTAGAACTAAAATGGCTGAGATGATGAAAACAAGTCGTGCAGTTGTAAATAGGCTTTTAAATCCTGATAATAGTTCTTTAACTTTACATACACTTGAAAGTGCTACTAATGCACTTGGTAAAAGATTGAATATTTCTATTGTATAGATTTTAATTAGCATTTAGCACCATGTACTCTGCTATTGCATCTACGGGAAAAACAATTCTAGGCTTTTAAGACTTACCAATTTTTCTATAAGTTGGCAGACCTGTTCCTTCTCTTATTTCAGTGTTTGATTAGTGAAATTATTACTTTTAAGGAAATTTTTTTCAGGATGGTATGAATTTAAATCAATTGAGTCTGGTAACGATTAAAAGGGTCAATTTGTAGTAGCTTATTTGTAATGATACTTTTTTTGAAAATAAGAGTATGATTTTAAAAAGGATAAGCGTTAAAAGATTTTAAATTTGCAATTAAACAACATTCTAATTTCAATTCGCTATAATAAAGAAGTTTTTTTGCTACCCTTACTGTGCTACCCAAAATAGTCTAAAAATGTATAAAAAATACGGAAATGGGTAGCAATAGGGTAGCACGATTTATAATATTTTAGAAAGTATATTTAGAAAACCCCTTTATATAGGGCTTTATAGAGGAAGAAAATAATATGATTTTAATGATAGACAACTATGATAGTTTTACATATAACATAGTTCAGTACTGTTTAGAGTTGGGGGCTGATTTACATGTAATACGTAATGATGAGTTGAGTGTTGAGGCGATTGAGGCTCTTAATCCTGAAAAAATTATTGTCTCACCTGGTCCTGCAACTCCTAATGAAGCTGGTGTTAGCTTGGATGTTTTAGACCATTTTAAAGATAAATTGCCAATGTTAGGGATTTGCTTGGGGCATCAAAGTATTGCTCAATGTTTTGGTGGTGAGGTTATTCGTGCTACTAATATGATGCATGGAAAAGTTTCACAAGTTGAACTCACAAAAGAGTCAAAACTTTTCAGTAAAATACCACAAATTTTTAATGCAACTCGCTACCACTCATTGGTTGTAAACAAAGAGAACCTTCCATCATCTATTGAGCCACTAGCATATAGCAGTGATGATCAAGAGATAATGGCTCTAAAAATCAAGGACAAAGAGATATATGGTGTTCAATTTCACCCTGAATCAATTATGAGTGAATTTGGACATGAAATAATAGGAAATTTTTTGAAAATATGAGATATAAATTAATTCTACTCCTTATTTTAGGGGTTGATGTATATGTTTTATTAAATGAGATGTCTCAACTCTCTATTACATATTATGAGGCTGAAATACTATACAACTCATACTCTTTGATACACTATATTAGCACGCTCTTTATCTCACTATTTGGAAACAATGAGATTGGTCTTCGTTTTACTGGACTCTTTTTTCATACTCTTTCTGTTTTACTTTTGTACAAAATATCATCTAAATACTCTCGTAATGAGAGCGATAGAGTCTGGTTAATACTAATTTATGTACTACTTCCTGGTGTAAATAGTGCAGCAATACTACTAGATAGTTCATCTCTTGTAATATTTTTATTACTGTTGTTCGCATACGTAGCAATTTTTAAAAAAAGATATATCTCTTTGTTGATGCTTGTTTACATATTTATGGATGAGTCATTTATATGGTTATATCTATCTTTAGTAATATACTTTTTGGTAAACAGAAGAGTGATGTACTCTATTTTCTCATTTTTACTATTTATTAGTATGTACTACATATACGGTGTTGATTTTGGTGGTTCACCAAGAGGATATGTGCTTGATGAGTTAGGAATATATGGTGCAATATTTTCACCAATAATATTTATATATATAATATATTCACTCTATAGATATTTTGTTTTGAAGAAGTTAGATATTTTATGGTATTTGAGTCTGATACCATTTATTATCTCTATTATTTTATCTTTTAGACAAAGAGTAGAGTTGCAACTTTTTGCACCATATATGATGTTGGCACTTCCAATAACTATGCAGATGTTTTTTCACTCATATAGAGTTAGACTTAAAATGTATAGATATAGATATAGAGTTATTTTTATTTTAGCATTCGCACTATTAGTTATAAACATTGTAGCTGTTTTTGTTAACGAGAGACTTTACGCCTATCTTGATGACCCAAAAAAGCACTTTGCATATAGATCGCATGTAGCAAAAGAGTTGGCAAAAGAGTTGAAAAAAAGAGATATTGAGTGTGTAGATGCAAATGATTATAAGATGCAACTAAGATTAAAATTTTATGCAATTGAAAAATGTAACAAATACAGACTAAGCGATATAGAGTCAGATGATAGTGAAAAAGTTACAATAAGTTACATAGATAGTGATGTATTTAGCACATATGTTTCAAAAATACACAAATAAATAGATGAATAGAAACATAATTATAAATAAAAAGTATGTAAAAGATTATACTTGATATAATTTTTGTCAAATATTAAATTTAAGGGGTTGCAATGGCTCAAAAATCGATACGTGAGTTTGATGCGAAGTCTATTTTAGCAAAACATTGGGATAAATATTTTCCTGATTTTACTTATGCTTATGAGACTGTTATGGTTCAAAATGGATCAGAACTAACTGAAGCTGCAAAAACAAAAGCTTGGTTAAATGAAAAAACATTAGTTGCTAAGCCAGATATGTTATTTGGTAAACGTGGTAAAAATGATTTAGTTCTTTTTAGAGATGTTAAACCAGGTGATGTTTCTTTAGCAAAAGCTGCTAGTTGGATTGATGAAAAATCTTCAACAGATCAATCAGTATATTTCTCTTTTGATGGTGATACTCCTACAGGTGAGCCATCTATTGACAGATTAACTCACTTTGTTGTTGAGCCATTTACTCCACATGAACAAGCTGAAGAGTATTATGTTTCTGCTACATGTGTAGGTGACGATGATGTTATTTATATGTCTGCTGAGGGTGGAATGGAAGTTGAAGAGGGTTGGGATGAAAAAGTTACTGAAGTAGCATTCCCTATTACTGCAACTGAAGAAGAGATTGCTGAAAAAATACGTGCAAACGTACCTGCTGATGTTGCTGATAAAGATAAAGCAAACTTTGCTGAATTTTGTATTGGTTTTTTCAAAGCATACCGTGAATTAAACTTCGCATACCTTGAAATCAATCCTTTTGTTATGCAAGGTAACAAAATTGAGCTGTTAGATATGGTTGCAAAACTTGATGATACTGCTGGATTTATGATGGTAGAAGAGTGGGGCAATGTTGAGTACCCTACTGCATTTGGTATGGAAGCTAAATCTCCAGAAGTAGAAGCTATTGAAGAAGCTGATGCTAAAACAGGTGCTTCACTAAAACTTACTCTACTTAAGCCAGAGGCTAGAATTTGGACTATGGTTGCTGGTGGTGGTGCTTCTGTTGTTTATGCAGATACTATCGCTGATATGGCAGGTATTGATGATTTAGCAAATTATGGTGAGTACTCTGGTGGTCCAACTACTGGTGAGACTAAATTTTATGCTGAAACACTACTTGATCTTATGACTAGAGAAAAAGATGCTCAGGGTCGTGGGAAAATTATGATTATTGGTGGAGCTATCGCTAACTTTACTGATGTTGCTAAAACTTTTACAGGTATTATCCAAGCATTTGAAAACTATGCAGATAAAATGAAAGAGGTTGATATTAAAATCTACGTTAGACGTGGTGGACCAAACTATGAAAAAGGTTTAAAAGATATTCAAGAAGCTGCTGATAGACTAGGTCTATGGATAGATGTACATGGTCCAGATACGCACGTAACAGACATTGTACGTATGGCACTAGAGAAGTAAGGAGATAGAATGGAACAACTATATACAAAAGAGACTCAAGCGATTTTTTGGAATAACAATAAAACTGCTATTCAAAGAATGTTAGATTACGACTACACTATTCAAAGAGAGAAACCATCGGTTGCAGCTATTGTAGCTCCAACTTCTGGAAATAAATTTGAGAAATTTTTCTATGGTCCAGATGAAGTGATGATTCCGCTTTTTAAAACTACTGCAGAAGCTAAAGCTGCTCAGCCTCAAGCTGATGTGCTTTTAAACTTTGCATCATTTAGAACAGCTTATGATGTAACTATGGAAGCTTTAGAAATTGGTGGTTTTAGTTCAATGATGATTACGGCAGAGGGTATCCCTGAGAGACTTGCTCGTAAAATGAACCAAACTGCACGTGAAAAAAATGTAGTAGTTATTGGACCTGCGACTGTTGGTGCTATAACTCCAGGTGCATTTAAAGTAGCTAACATTGGTGGTACTATCTCTAATATTGTTAGATCTAAACTGCACCGTGCAGGTTCTTGTGGGCTTGTTACTCGTTCAGGTGGTCTGTTTAATGAGCTTTCAAATATTATCTCTTTAAATGCAGATGGTATTGCTGAGGGTGTAGCTATTGGTGGTGACAGATTTGTTGGTTCAGTATTTATCGATAACTTACTACGTATGGAAAAAAATCCAAATGTAAAATATATGATTTTACTTGGAGAAGTTGGTGGTACTGAAGAGTACAAAGTAATTGAAGCTATCAAATCTGGTGCTATTACTAAACCAGTTATTGCATGGTGTATTGGTACAATTGCTAAGTACTATGACTCTGGTGTTCAATTTGGTCACGCTGGAGCTTCAGCTAATGCAGAGAGAGAGACTGCTGAGTCTAAAAACATTGCTATGGCAGAAGCTGGTATCTACGTACCAGCAACATTCAATGATTTACCAGCTAAAATCAAAGAGGTTTATGAGTCTTTAAATCTTCCTGCAATTCCAGAACCAGCAATGAGTGAGTGTCCAACAGTTAGAAGAAGCAAGCAATTCATTTGTACTATTTCTGATGACCGTGGAGATGAAGCTACATACGCAGGTTTTCCTATCTCTTCAGTTGCTACTCCAGATACTGGTAAAGGTATTAGTGATACAACATCACCAATACCTTTACC
>JAYEGD010000113.1:0-3620 GCA_034658915.1 Campylobacterota bacterium
ATTTTACTAGGTGTTTTGATTTTAGGAGATGAATTACCAACTTTTGAAAAAACAGTTGGAATTGTTTTGATTGTAGTTAGTGGATTATTAGTTGTCAAAAAAAGTTAATATACAAAATAAAATCTCAAAAAAACTCTTTTTTTGTAGCTTTAGGGGGTTGTAGGGACATTTAGTCCCTGCCATTAAAATGAGCTTAGCTTATTTTAATGATTTAATAGCGCTATAACCACTTGCAAAGGCAAAATGCAAGTTGTAGCCACCTCTTTTTCCAACAACATCTAGCACTTCGCCACAAAAGTAAAGCCCTTTACTATTTTTAGACTCAAAAGTTTTAGGATTAATTTGAGCTAAACTAACCCCTCCACCACTCACTTCTGAGTGTTTAAGACCATGAGTTTCACTAATTTCTAATCTCCAATCATTTAACATTGAAGCTATCTTTTTTATCTCTTTTGTATTTAACTGTGTTGAACTTTTCTCTTTAGGAATTTCCAAAATTTCACACATAGTAAGTGCTAATTTTTTTGGAATAATTCCACATAACATTGTCACTACGCTCTTCTCACTACTACAAAAAGAGTTGATTACATGTAGAAGCTTTGCTCTATCAAAATTAGGCAAAAAATTAACTCCGATTTTTACACTTTGAAAATTAGTTAGTGCATAAGAGGCATTTTGAGAAATATCTAAAATTGCAAAACCAGATACTCCATATTTTGTAAACAGAACATCATCAACAATCTCTTGCTCTTTTTTCCCATTAACATACAGACTCACAAGTGCTACCATCTTTAAGCCACTCAATTTAGAGATGTGCAAATGCTCTACATGTAATTGAACAAGAGATGCATAAAGCTCTTGAATTTCATGTCCGAAACTCTTTGCAATCTCATAGCCTATAGCACTAACCCCTAGCATAGGCCACGCTAACGAGCCACTACAAACTACTACATTATCATAATTTGTATATGTGACATCTTCTACATGTAGAGCAAATTTAGTATCTTTACTAAGCGATGAAACTGTGCAGTTTAGAAAAAAGGAAGCGCCTAATTTTCTTGCATAACTCTCAAACAAAGAAGCTACACTTTTAGCATCATTTGAAAGTGGGTAAACTCTTCCATCATCTTTTACATGTAAAAGAAGTCCCGCCTCCATACAAAACCTCTCAAATGCTGTAAAATCAAATGCTAATAACGCACTCTTTACACACTCAATATCCTCACCATAATAATCTTCTACATGTAGATGTCTATTGGAGATGTTACATCTTCCATTTCCTGAAGCAATTATCTTCTTTGCAACTCTATCATTTTGCTCAAAAACATCAACTTCAAAGCCTCTTTTTAGTGCTTCTATTGCACAAACAAGACCAGATGCTCCTGCGCCTATAATGGCAATTTTTTTACAACACTTTTGCACGAATTTTTACTTTGTCATCTTCTAAATTAAAAACGTCATCTTTTTTTAGTTCATCTAAATTTACAATTTTTCTATCTTTAACAATTTGAGCAAAACCTTTTTTACTCTTTAGTGCTGGATTATTCAAAGAGAATGAGTGTAATAGCGTATTTACTTGCTGATTAAATTGAGAAAACCTCATGCTAGAGGTCTGCTCAAAATATGAGTAAATTGGATTAAGCTGACTTACTTTACTTTGAATTACATAGTTTATTTGTTGTGTCATTAGCTCTTTTAACTGCTCTATACTACGCAGTTGAACTGACAATTTTTGCTCAATTGAGTTTTGTTTATAGGCTTGAGTGTATGAGTTTAAAGTTTGATTACATGTAGCTAATTTATGTGCAACTGTAGAGCTTAGTCTATCTTTCAAAGCGTCAATACTCATAAGCAACTCACTGCTGTCTGGTAGTAAAATCTGCATAGCTGCACTAGGTGTTGGCGCTCTTACATCTGCTACCATGTCACTAATGAGAGTATCTATTTCATGCCCTACTGCACTAATTACTGCTGTATTACATGTAAAGATTGCATTTGCTACAATCTCTTCATTAAATGCCCATAAATCCTCTAAACTTCCACCTCCACGACCAACTACAATGGCGCAGTACCCTTTTTTGTCACTTACATGTAAAGCGTGTGCAATTTGTGGTGCGGCCATCTCTCCTTGAACTAAAACATCATAAACATCAATTTTGACAAGTGGGTATCTGTGAGATGCTACTTTTAGCATATCTTGCAAAGCTGCACCTGTTGCAGATGTAATAAGAGCTATTTTTTTAGGGTAACGTGGAAGTGGTTTTTTAATTTTATCATCAAAATAGCCCATAGCAAAGAGCTTTGATTTTAACTGCTCATAAGCTAAAGCTAACGCTCCACTTCCTTGTGGCTCAACCATAAAACAGTTTAGTTGGTACTCGCCTCTTGGAGTGTAGAGCGTAAGTGCCGCATCAATACTAACACTCAGCCCCTCTTCTAATCTAAAGCGAAGTTTTGTTGCATTACCTCTAAACATTACAGCTTTTATTGTAGAGTTTTTATCTTTAAGTGAGAAGTAGATATGCCCACTATTGTGGTACGTTACTCGTGAGAGTTCTCCATCTACTCGAACTCTCATAAAAGTTGTCTCTAAAAGATTTTTTATCTGCTCATTGAGTGATGTTACGCTTTGTGAGTGCAAACTACCTCTTTTTAGCAATAATTAGAGTTGAAATATCCATAGAAAAACTTTGAGTAAAAAGAACATCAAAACCAGCACCATCTAGTTCATGTTGCATATTTCTAACAGTTGAAAAGTCCTCAATAGAGTTTGGTAAATACTCATAAGCCTCCAAATTTTTAGAGATAAACCCACCAACTTGAGGCAATGTTTTATTCATATAGAAGTCTCTAACTTTTCCTAAAGTAGATGGATTTTCATTTCTCATAAACTCTAAAATAACAACAAGTCCATCTTTTTTAAGTACGCGGTTAAACTCATCTAACGCTTTTTGACGCTCAACAACATTTCTAATTCCATAAGAGATGCTCAAAATATCGCTACTCTCATCTTCTAGTGGAATTTCAGTTGCACTTGCAATGTGGTACTCAAAATTTGGAAACTTCTGTTTTCCAACTTCAACCATTCCATCACTTGGATCAACGCCTATGATTTTTCCAATTTTAATATGGTTATGTTCACTTCTTTGTAACCAATAGTCCATCATATCGCCTGTGCCACAAGCAACATCGACTATTTGCTCAATTCTCTCTTTATTGTAAAATGAGTACGCTAAATCACAAGCTTTTCTTCTCCAACTCTTATCAACTCCCATACTCATAACACGATTTGCTTTGTCATAAGTAGGAGCTATATCATTAAACATAGATACAATTTTTTCTTGTTTTTCCATAATATTTAGTTCTTTCATCAATTTATTACTTTATTTGAATGGTTATTATACTAAAATTACCCTATGATAAAAATATTAATGATAGAAGATGACTTAGAGTTAGCAGAAATTTTAAGTGAATATTTAGAGCAGTTTGATGTAAAAGTCACAACACAAGATGATCCGTTTAATGCGTTGAGTCTTTTAAAGCTAGAGCAGTTTGAGCTAATTATTTTAGACTTGACACTTCCTAATATGGATGGCTTAGAGGTTTGCAAAGAGATACGT
>JAYEGD010000114.1:0-3618 GCA_034658915.1 Campylobacterota bacterium
CTAATATCTACATATTTTCCAGATCTTTTTACACTTGCTTGTTTTTTTATCATACTCTCATCTACATGTATAATATTATCTATCTTATCCACTTTAAGAGCAAATTTTTTCTCTTCACAACTTAATACAAGAAGCTTTTGAGAATCATTAGCTACATTATCTAGCAAATTAATGAGAAGATCAAGATAGTGAATAGTTTTTTCATAAATAACTAAAACATTTTTTTCATAAAACTCTTTAGCTTTTTCTATATTTGTTAATTTTAGTTCACAAGTTTTTATAGCACTTTTATGAAGTTCTTGATGATGTGTATTTAACTCTTTTAAAACTTTCAAAACTTCACCATCATATGAATTAAAACTATTTAACCATTTACCCAAATTACAAGCATTAGGATTTGTTGTTTTTTCAAATATTACATTTTTATTTAAACTATCTTTTAGTGCTTCAAGCCACTCAATATGTTGCTTTTTTAACTCTTTAAATGTATCTTGTAAATCTTTTTTATATGAATTTTTAGAAATCATTATTCTAAAACATAGTATTGGTATTATGCTATTTTCATAATTAAAAATTCCATCTACTGCTTTGTCTTTGTTGGTTGCTAAATCAAACTTTGGAACCATCATAATGCGCTCAACTCTATCTATCTCAAGTGCATATTTAGATGTTCCAGCATAAAATAAAATATAGCTTTGCATTAATTTAACAAGCTTCTAAATCTTGTTTTAAATCATTAGCAATAGACAAAATACCCATAGGGTCAATTGCCATAATAATTTGACCATTACCAAGTAGAGCAGTTCCACTCAGTATTGGATGATGCTCCATTACACCCTCAAGAGGTTTTTGTACAACATCTAATTGACCTAAGAGTTCATTTACAACAACTGCCAATAAGTTATCTTTTATATTTAATACAACAATTGAGAGAGACTCTTGGTTTAACTGCTCTTCATTTAACATCGACTTTATAAATAGAAGTGGAATTACCTCTCCACGAAGGTAAATAAATGGCTCATTATGCAAATATTCAATATCTTTACTATCAATTTTAACAGTCTCAGATACGCTATCCATTGGAAGTCCATAGTGAATATCATTCATCATTACATGTAGAAGTGAAGAGACTGCAAGAGAGACAGGAATAGATAGCGTAATTGTAGTACCAAAATTTGCACGAGTTGTAATAGAAATTTTACCACTAAAATTCTCAATTGATCGCTTAACAACATCCATTCCAACACCACGACCACTATATTCACTAATTTCATCAGCCGTTGATAGTCCAGCTAACATAACTAATTCTGCTTTTTCATTATCACTTAAAGCATCAATTTGCTCGATTGTCATCAGCTCATTCTCTAGAACTTTTTGAATTACTCTATTTATATTAATACCAGCACCATCATCAATAATTTCTATTACAATTTTGTCAGATTGTGAATACGCTCTTAGTGTAATATTGCCCTCAGCACTTTTACCTTTTTGAACTCTATCTTCTGGAAGTTCAATACCATGGTCTAATGAGTTACGCATAATATGAATCATAGGATCAGCCAACATCTCAATCATATTTTTATCAAGTTTTGTTTCGCCACCCTCCATTGTTAAGTTCACTTTTTTACCTAAGTTTTTAGAAATATCGCGAACTAACTTAGGGTATCTATCAAACACATAAGATATTGGTAACATTCTCATACCCATTATCAACTCTTGAAGCTGTTCTGACAACCTATTAATAAAAGTATATTTTTCCATAATTGCGCGTGATATTAACTCGCCACTCATATCTGCCACATTTTCTGCCAAATATGGCAAAGAGTTTTTAGCAACGAGTAGTTCCCCAACAACATTCATCAAGTGATCAATTGACTCTTGCTCAATTTTTACAGTTTTTCCAATTACAGCTTTTTGTTTCTCTACTTTTTCTGGCTTATCTTTTTTAGTAACTTTAAGCGCAGGCTCACTTGAGCTATCTTTTAATTCTTTTTTACTATCTTCTTCTGGCTTAGATACTATTTTTGCACTAGTTCCTAACTCAGCTGACAACCAAGCAACTAATCCATCAAAATCATAAGAATCGGCTTGTGTTTTTGTAAATGGTTCTAACTTATTAACTATTGCAATTACTCTATCTACACTATCTTCATCACTAAAGTTTTCAAGAGACTCTAACTGCTGTGATAAGATCTCTTTTATCGTATCTTGTGTACTTTTACTAATATCATCTCTTATAACAGTAGGCTCTTTTTTCTCTACTTCAGATGTTACTTGAGGCTGAGTTGGCTCTTCACTATTTGTGTCATTAGAAGCTGAAGCTGTAGTCTCTGAAGTAAATACAATACCTTTATCAAGATTTGAAATAAACTCATGAAGATATTTCATGTCATCATAATCAATCATATTGATAATGCAAAGCAATCTATTTAGTTGATGGTACTGAAGTGTATCTTGACCTATCAATGGCATAGATTTATTAATCTCTTCTTCTATTTCAACTTTGTCCATATCATCTATTAGCTTACCAAGCGTTGATGGTAACTCTTTTAAAACATCTAACTGAAGTCCAGCTTCACCCTCACTAATTTGTAAGAGTGAGCTTATATCTAGTGGGTATAGCACTAACTCATCAGCAAAATTAAATAGAGTCTCCTCTATCTCTTCATAAGTAGCATAGATAAGAGCGCACATTTTAACTTTTAATAAAAGACCATCAGGGTCATCCATACCACTAAGTGCAGACTTTGCATTATCTTCGCTCATACATACATGTAGTCCTAAAATATCATCATTCATAAGAGACATTGTATATACAGGGTCATTTCCAAAAACCATACTAGACTCATCTATGTCAAATAGAACCGAATAGAGCTGTTTTTTACTGCACTCCTCTTCGTTAAACTCTGGATTTTTAAAAGGAACAGTTAGCAAAGCTTCTCTTAAAAATGGCATTGGTAGGTTAATTAGAGGTTGTGGATCACTGCACATTTCAAAAGGCATTTCCCAAACCTCTTTTTCTCCATCTTTACCCATTTGCTCTTTTAAATCTGCAATTATACTCTCTATTGTGTCAGGGTCTGCATCTACTATATCTTCTGTATCTTCTGCAGCCTCTATTAGGTTCATAACTTCATCAAAAGCGTTGTAAAGAGACTCTATCATTGTCTCTTTAAACTCAATTTTTTTAGCACGAAGCATATCTAGTAAATCTTCAGCATTATGTGTAATATCTTTAACAGACTCAAAACCAACAATACCACTACCACCTTTAAGTGTGTGTGCAGCACGAAATACTGAGTTTAGAAGTTCTGGGTCATCGCTTCCAATGTTTTCAAGGTTTTGGTCAATAAACGATAAATTCTCTCTAGCTTCTTGTAAAAATTGTTCTAAAAGTGGATTCATAGCATTCTCCTAATTATCTAACAAAAGTTCAAGATATGATTTCAATCTATCAGGTTTAATTGGTTTTGTCTCAAATAGATTTGCACCATGTTTAAATGCATCTATTTTGTCCTCTTGTTGAGCTTGAGTTGTAATCATAATTACAGGAACATCCTTTTTTGATGGCTACACATTTGTAAGTGAATTAAGAAAACAGCCATCAAAAAAGGATGT
>JAYEGD010000115.1:0-3608 GCA_034658915.1 Campylobacterota bacterium
GTTTATTGGTGAATTGAAATCACTTATTGGCATTTCAAATTCAGATGATATTAACACAGCACTATTATCACCTAATTTTGTAGCCAATGCTTCTGCATATTTAGGAATAAAGTCAGCAAATTCTGAAGATATTTTGATGGAAGATATCAAAATAGCTCCAATATCTCAGGTTTTAGATGGCTTATTATCCATAGCAAATTTGATAACTATTAGTATGTTTACAGTAAATAATGTCACAAATGATGAAATACCTAGTGAAATAGTAGCACCACTTTTCGTTGCTAAATTTGTTGTTGTGCTTATTCAAGTATCAAGACTTGATTGTGAGAATACGAAAATTAGTGACATGATTGCTTTAGGTATTGTAACTGCTGGAGTTATAGTTTCAGTATTTATTATATTTACTAAAAATCCCAATACAAAAAAAATTATTACTACTATAGGTTTAAGTATAACTATTGCTGGTAGAGTCGCTCAGTCATATCTAAGTATTGTTAAATATCACTGTAATAGTGAAACTGAAATGGATACAGTTTTAGAGCTTGGAATAGCTTATCCAATCATAGGTATAGTTCAAAGTATTGCTGCAGTTGTTGCTATATGGCTTCCTGCTGATGGTCCTATCAAAGCTGGTTCATTAGCTGTAGTCTGGATAGCTTGGTTTGCTAGATTTGAAGTTTTAGGATATAAAGATGATGAGTTAGAAAGATTATCTAACTTATCAGCAACTAAATTTTGTTATTTATGAAAATTTTCTACCTCTGGTTAAACCAGAGGTAGGTAATTTAAACATATTGAAATAAATATTTACTTTTTCAACTTAGCTTGTTCCAACTCCCAATACTCCATCTCAAAGCCATCTTTAACACTAATTGACTCAAAGCCTCCTAGTTGCTCAGCTTGTAAAATTGCTTTCATTGTGTGGTTGTTGATGTCTTCAATAATGTTTGCTTCTTTCTCATTTTTACCAAAACTTACAGTTCCTACACCTTTAATTACTGCCCACATAGGTGCAGGGTTTAGCATTGTTTCATCTTTTTTGTGGCTGTTGAAGTACTCCATATACTCTTTCACATACGTTGCTACTGCTGTTGGTATGTCTTCATCTATTAGCATTGGGTATCTTTTTGTTCTTATGATGTGTTCTGGTGTTAAAATCCCTTTTTTGCTCAATTCATTTACATTTTTTTGTGATGCGAAAAACTTAGCTAAAGGCGAACTGTTTACTTTTACAACACACTCATAACCCTTAATTGAGCTAAGAATCTCTTTTAAACTCTCATAGTCAAACTCTTTTGTCTCAATATCTTCTATTTTCAGTGGTGCTTTTTCATCTAAAAATTTCTCTGCTATGTTTACTGCATCTATCATTTTGTTGTAAGAGGTTTCAGCGTCATCATCATAAGTAAAAATTCCATGATTTAGTAAAATTATTCCCTCAACACTATCAAATGGTTGCTTTAGTGAATACTCATAAATCTCTTTTGCCAAAATAAAGCCGGGCATTACGTATGGAATTATCATAAAATTTGGGTACAACTCTTTAATTAGTTTCTCTCCCTCTGGTGTATTTGAAATAGTAACAACAGCGTCAGAGTGAGTATGATCTACAAAACAAAAAGGTATTATGGCGTGTAAGATAGCTTCAACAGATGGATTTGGAGCTTTTGGATTCCTTAATGCTTCTCTTTGCTGTTTTACCATATCGCTATCGCTTAAACTCTCAAGTGTTGCCATTTTTGCTAATTTCATTAAACTTACTGGTGAGAACCCCTCTTTGGCTATGGTGTCTAAATTCCAACCACTCCCTTTTACATGTAGTGTCTGACTATCTTTAAACGACGTATTTCCACCACCGTGCAGAACTAAGTTACTATCTTGTCCTAAAATTTGAGATGTATAGACTCTCATCTCTAAATTATCTACTATATCTCTTGCAACTTCTTTGTTAAATCTGTTTTTCATTCTTTTTCTCCTATAATGTAATTTACAAGTGCAAAGCACTTAAAAGGATAAATATGACACTTAGCACATTAAAAATATATAAAATACTCTTAATATCTATTATCATATTTGTAACAATATTTGCAATTGTAACAAAATTAGTTTATAACCCAACTACATATGATAGAAAAGAGTTTGATACGCAACAAAAAGAGAAGAAAGTAGTTAAATTTAACCAAGAGAGTTTAGAAGAAGAGAAAAGAATGAACTACAATATTAAAATAAAAGATAAAGTTTGGTAGTTAATGCATTCCACCTCGGGAGAGGTGGAACGAGAATGTCAGGCACTTATTTAAGATTTTACAACGTCATCTAAAATTGTAAATAATTTTTTAGATGCATTTTCTGCATTTTCAAATAGTTCTGCTATCTCTTTGTTATGATTTTTATTTTTATCGCTAAGTAGAGTCATAGCTTTTTTCACACTCTCGTGAACCTCTTTATGTGGTGCTTCTATATCTTTAAAACTCCCACTATGTCCAAATGTTGATTTTCCATCTCCTGTGTACCACTTACCTAAGTTACACTGCGTATGAGAAGAGATATGAGCATCTGGATTATTATTCAAGGCGTGGGAATATGCACTATTTTTGAATATCATATGATCTATTTTTGAAACATTAGCAAATAGTTCATGCTCTATTGATTTATTATCTTGTTTAATCTTATCTACATTTGATACTAATTGGTATAGTTCCTCTTTAAAGTCATCTAATTTTTGTGAAGACTCTTGTGTATAGCCATCTATTTTTTCACTATTTTCAAGCATAGAGATTGAGTTTTGTTTCAGTACTGAAATGTTTGCTTCTACTTCACTTGTTGCTTTTTGTGTACGCTCTGCTAGTTTTCTTACCTCATCAGCAACAACAGCAAATCCACGTCCATGTTCACCTGCACGAGCTGCTTCGATTGCTGCATTAAGCGCAAGTAAATTTGTTTGGTCTGAAATATCTTTAATAAGCGAGATAACACTGTAAATCTCTTCTACATTTGTATTTAGTTGAGAAGATGAGTCACGAGAATCATTTACCATTTCAGAGATATTGCTAATTGTCGAGATAATATCATCAGTATTATGCGTAACTGACTCAATCACTTCACCTGTTTGTTGGTTAAGTTTGTTTACATCTTCAACATTTACCATATTGTCATGCATACTACCTCTTAGCTCATTAGAGTTCTCGATTGAGCCTTTAAGCATCAGTGAAGATAGAGAAACAAAAACCTCGTTTTGCTCCATACTTTTCTCAATTTGTACTTTAGCTTCAGTTGCTTCATTAGCTTTTTGTTGTGCATCTAATGCTATTTGCTCAACTTTTTCTATGAAAACATTAAAATTATGCGAAGCTTTACCAATCTCATCATGAGAGTTGATTGTTAAACGTTTTGTTAGGTCTGCATCGCCTTGTGATAGTTCAAGTGCAACATCATTTAACTCTACAATAGGTTTTACAACTGCTCTTCCAATAATAATAAATAAGAAAACCATAGTGAATATGTCTGCAACTGCCATAACCATCATCTGAATAAACAGAGAGTTCTTTGAATTATCAATAATAGTGTTTACATAACTCATTTTCTCACCTACTAAGGCATAAGCAACA
>JAYEGD010000116.1:0-3593 GCA_034658915.1 Campylobacterota bacterium
AGCATTTAAAAATAGTAAACTTTTTACAGTAGTACCAAAAAAAGCAAATGTAAAAAGTTTACTATTTTTAAATGCTTCAGCATATATTTGTGCAATTTGCTCTCGTTTTTGAATGAAAGCATCTAACCTTTTTAGTTGAGAAACTCCTAATGAAGCTGCAACATCACTTAAGCGGTAGTTGTAACCCATGGAGTCCATGTCAGAGTTCCATAGAGTTTTTTTAACAATACCATGACTTCTTATTTTTATTAATTTCTTTGCTAACTCATTACTGTTTGTAACAACTGCTCCACCCTCTGCTGTGGTAATTGGCTTAATTGCGTGAAAACTAAAAATGCTCATATCTGCCATTGAGCCTACTTTTTTACCACTAAACTCAGCACCTAATGCGTGTGATGCGTCATCAATAACCATTAAGTTATGTTTTGATGCAATTTGTAAAATTTTTTCCATCTCAACACTTTTTCCTGCAAAATCAACAGGAACAATAGCTTTTGTTTTTGAAGTTATCAATCTCTCAATAAAACGCTCATCAATGTTGCCATCTAACTTTACATCACACCAGATAGGTTTTGCACCCAACTCAACAAACATATTTGATGTTGCAACAAAACTAATTGGCGTAGTTATAACCTCATCATCAATTCCTATTTCTGCAGCTATGTAAGCACTGTGAAGAGCAGAGGTCGCAGAGTTAAATGTAACTGCGTGTTTTACACCAACATACTCACACAAAGCTTTTTCAAACTCTAAAACTCTCTCTCCTTGAGTTAAATGTGATGACTTCAGAGCTTCAACAACCGCTTCAATATCATCTTCATTTATACTTTGACAACTGTAGGGTATCATTTTTTTAAAATTCCAAATTTTTTACTTCTCAATGTTACTTCTCTCACGCTCACTCCATCTCTATGTCTTAAGATATTTTCTACTACATCGGCAATATCTTCTGCTTTTAAGTGTTTTTGCTCATCACTGTGAGGCTCAAAATGTAGCTTATCAAAAAATGGAGTTTTTGTCATATCTGGGTTGATGTTTACAACACTTACACCGCTTTTTCGTACCTCTTCATACAAAGAGTCCCCAAACGCTCTCAAAGCACTTTTTGTTGCACTATAGACAGATGCAAATTTTGAAGAGCGAGTTGCTTCTATGGAGTTTATGTTAATAATATGACCCTCATTTAGCTTTATATCTTTTAAAAATTTAGCACTTAGTATTAGTGGAGCTTTCAAATTAACATCTATCATATTAGAGATATTTTCAGCGCTCATAGACTCAAGTGGCTCAAACTCTCCAACACCAGCACAATTAACTAAAAGTGCCACACTCTTAACTTCAAGAGCATTACATGTAGAGCGGTCTCTTAAATCGCAACTAATATGTTTGTAGTTTTTATGTTTAATGGTTGAAGTTCTACTAATTGCATAAACTTCATAACCAAGCGCTAAGAGTCTAAGTGCTATCGCTTTTCCAATTCCACTACTAGCACCTGTTACAACTGCTACATGTAGTGTAGTTTTTTCAATATTTAAAAGCTTCTCTATATCAACAATTTTTTTGTTAATAAGTCCATACACATAGTTTTTGTCAATAATTTCTGGCTCAAAGTGATCACTCACAATTTTAATTACATGTAGAGCATCAGGATTAACAAAATGGCTCACTACTGAGTGAATAGAGCTAGCCTCCATATCTGCTAACGCATTACATGTAGTGTTTTGTGGCTCATTGAAGCTAATAAGCTCTTCGCCACTATCTTTAATTTTAGTGCTATTAATTTTAGAAATTATACAAAGTTGCCCAATATCATAACTCTTAGGTGCTGCACAAATACCTATATTAAATATTTTATCACTACTGTTTAAATTGTGAGTTGCAAAAAATGCACTTAAATTAATAAATATATTTTTAGAACCAACACCTGTAATAAAGAGTTTAATCTCAGGGCTAGTGTAAATATTCAGTGACTCTTTAGTAAGTTTAAAATGAGAGATAATAGCCGAAGCTTCGCTTTTAAGCGCACAAATTATATATATCATAAGAGATTGTACAATTTTTTAGCTAAACATCAAGTTTATTTAGATATAATTTCGGTCTCATTAAAGCGTTGAGAGTAGTTTTCTACTTTGAACGCTTCTCTTTAGACCTGTGCAATAGTATTTGCAAGTAATGTGTCAGGGTAGGAATACAGCAGCACACTTGCTTTTATTATGTGCCGCAGGTATCTGGAGAGGAGTACTATAAAGCTATCCAATAAAATACAAATCAATCTAACAAATCCCTTTATTACAGCAGTTTACAAGCATTTTTTGTGTAATCCTTTTAATAGTAAAAAAAATAATAATAAATATACTGTTTTACAGCAACCATATACAGAGATATTTAATGAGGTTAAATCAATATATGATGATAATGCTATAATTGAAACTAAATTAAAAAAGTATTCTGATTTAGTTCTTTATGCTGGTCAGTTTAATTAATAAGGATAATCATTGAAAGAGTTCATACCAAATAAACTACCAATAGCAAAAGATATAGAGACTAAAGAGATATTAAAAGCTACAACTTTAGCTCATAGGTCTTTGGCTGAGTTAAAGGGTATAGCAAATTCACTTCCTAATCAAAAAATAGTGATAAATTCACTTGTACTTCAAGAAGCAAAAGATAGTAGTGAGATAGAAAATATTATCACAACTTACGATGAGGTTTACAGGTCTGATATATCAAGTGATTTTATAAGTCAAGATATAAAAGAGGTACAGAACTACAAAGATGCTTTGTATTTTGGATTTGATATTATTAAAAACAAAAAGATATTAACTGTAAATCATATTAAGCAGATACAAGCTACACTAGAACAAAATGACGCAGGATTTAGAAAGCAAAGTGGAACTGTTCTTAAGAATCCCATCACAGGAGAGATAAAACTCATCCCACCACAACACCCACAAGATATAATTGATTTGATGTCAAACTTAACGGACTATATAAATGATAGTAGTTTAGAAGATTTTGATAGTTTAGTAAAGATGGCGATTATACATTATCAGTTTGAAGCTACACATCCTTTTTATGATGGCAATGGTAGAACAGGTCGGATTATAAATATATTGTATCTAGTGCTAGAAGGATTATTAGATATGCCTATATTGTATCTTAGTCGTTATATCATAAGAAATAAATCAAACTACTATAATCTTCTAAGTGATGTTAGTTTCAATGATGGGCTTAATGAATGGATATTGTTTATGCTAAAAGGTGTAGAAGAGATTGCCAAAGAGACAATACAAATTATCAAAGATATAGATACTCTTATGGAAAAAACAAAAAATATTATACAAGAGAATAAACCAAAGATATATAGTAAAGATTTACTTGAAGCACTTTTTTATCATCCATATACAAAAATATCATTTATAGAAGATACTCTTAGTGTTACTAGAAAAACAGCATCTAATTATTTAAAAGAGTTAGAATCTATAGGGGTATTGACTTCTCATAAAAAAGGTAGAGAAGTTTACTATGTTCATGATGAGTTATTTGATTTATTTAGGAATGTGTAGAAAATAGTAAAAATTACTCATATATTA
>JAYEGD010000117.1:0-14281 GCA_034658915.1 Campylobacterota bacterium
ATCATCAAGGTTATTTAGTCCTGAAAATAGGCTCACTTTAGAGAATTTAGAGACACCTGTAATAAAAACAAATTTCAAGTACTCATCTGCGCCTTTTATTATGCTGTAGAAGTTTTTTAGCTCTTCTCTCATTATTGTTGCTACTTTAGTGTTTTCGATGTTGTCTAAAATTGGTTTGTCATACTCATCTATTAGAATTACTACTTTTTTGTTGTACTTTTCATAAGCTTTAATAATTAGCTCTTCAAAGCATCCAGAACTAGATAGTTTTTCATTACATGTAATCTTTAAATCTCTTTGATTTAAGTTTATTATTTCAAAAACTCTTTGATGAAACGACTCTTTAGTTGTAAAGTCACCACTATTAAAACTAATTCTAATTACAGGGTGTTTTACAAACTCATAGCCACTACTATAGATATGAAGATTTTTAAAGAGTTCTTTATCTGCGTCAAATATTGTTCTTAGAGTGTCTAGCATTAGTGATTTTCCAAAGCGTCTAGGTCGGCTTAGAAAGTAGTACTGTCCATTTTCAATTAGCTCTTGAGCTATTTTTGTCTTATCTACATAGAGATAATCTTCTTCTATTATTGTTCTTAGGGTTGATATTCCTATTGGTAGTTTTTTTAGTTTCACAAGCACTCCTTTAAAGATAGATTATAGCAGTTTTTATTCTAAAAAGCGTAACTAGCACCAACGCTATAAACACTGCTTTCACTACTTAAACCACCACTGTTAGGCTCTTTTGAAGTTTCACCCGTCGATAAATCAGTAATATCTGTGTCACCTTTCATTAAATAATAGTTGTTCATTTCATAAGCAATATTAAATGTAAAATTGCTTAATCTATACCCAAGAGCAATATTAAAATTCATCATTTTACCACCACTATAACTCTCATCAAATTGCAGGTTTCTTAAAAAATGTATATCTTTTGAAGTTGCTTCAACCATATTACTACCGATAAATCTAGCACTACATGTAATGTTTTTGTACTCACTATTAAGCTTTACTCCAATGTATGGAGTTTTATAATCTTGCTCATAAGAGATAACTTGTTGTCCATTTGCAAAAGTACCAATATCTGCACCACTATTATACTCATAAGTACCACCACTAGCAATCCATTTAGTATTATCCATCTTATACCCAACAATTGCTAGCAAATCAAGATAACTACTGCTAAAAAACCGCATATCCATACTTACATCAATTGCATTAAAGTTTGTTACTTCTGTATCATCATGGTGTGACCAATCGCTCCAAGGTAAGGATGCACCATTGCTCCAATCATAATCATCCATAACAGCAGAGCCATCAATAACTTTTAACTTATAGTCAAAATTAAATGCCAACCACTCCAAAGGTTTGTATGTCAGACCAATATTTGCAACATAAAGGCTATTAGTCTCCCAAGTAAGCTCACTAAGCGTAGTTCCATCTGTGTTATAGACAATCTCTTTTGAGCTACCTTTTTGTAATCCTACAGAAGTTCTAATGCTTAATTTACTGTTTTTGTACTCTTCATAAGCAGTTGCAACTTTGGCTTCATCTCTAATATTTTGCACACTATATGGTGCTGGATAAAGTGCCATAACAACATCTGATGCACTCAAAACTAAAACAGTTGAACAGATAAGTAATATACTTTTTTTCATAAGAGAAAATCCTTTGCATAATTATAATGTTGTAGCTTTAAATTAGACTCAATAAAGATATTAGAGTTCTGCAATAAACTTAATTACTCTTTTTATGAGTGATTATGTTCATGCTAGTAATATTTTTCAATAAATTAGACTCTTTATCGTAGGTGCTTAAATTCTCCCCTATGTTTAAGGTGCTAACTACTGCTTTACCAATAACTCTTCTTCCCTCAATACCAAAAAAATTAGTTTTTACGCCCCACATATTATGAAATATCATAATATTATCTTCATAAATACCTAAAAAAATCATAATATGACCCTTTTTATAAAAGAGTGTCTCAAATGGCACTGCTCTATTTTTAATTACTTCAATTTTCTCTTTTTTAGACAAATTTTTTAAGTCAATAACCTCTCCTATTTTTGCTTGAGCTAAAGAGTTTCTAGGTAACCATATACCAAATGGTGCAAATAGGTCTCTTGCAGTTGATGAACAATCTCTTTTTGACAAATATCCACCCCAACCATATATTTCATTTTTCATGCTGTCAAAGACAATGTTTAAATTATCTCTATTTAGTATCAACACTCTACTAGAGCCTATACTTTTTGGCAAAATAACCTCATCAAAAAGTGCCATTTCATCAATATTTTTTCTAGCAACTAAAATCCTATACTCCTCTTCATTCTCCTCAATAAGAGGCAGTATCATCCCAATTTTAGAGTTAAAAAGAAAAATACCATCTTTTGTTAAAATAGGGTAGTCATCTTGTGTAATGTAAAGAGACCTCATAGATTGCCAACTCTCTTTCATCTTATCATCAACAAGTGCAATATCTTTACTTTTTACCCAACCTGATGCATAAGATGTAAATATATATACCCACTCTCTGTTTTTTGAGTAGTGAGAAACATACAGAGGCTCATTAGCATGAACTCCACTATTTTGCAAATAATCAAAAGGAAATCCCTCCCCTGCAAGAGATGGATTGTAAAAAAGTGGCATTTGTGTTGGAAAATTTCTCATATCTAACGACTCTAGTGAAATTGCACTCTTATTAAACTCTCCATAATTTTCAAAGTTACTAAGATACTTCATATCTTCAAACCACTTTTCATCGATCTTTTGAAGATTCATACCATAACTTTTAGATGGAGTATAGCTAGAATATGGCCACATTGATTCATTTTTATCATACAGTGCTCTGCTCAAATGCCATGGAATATAGTACTTTGTTAGATAATTTTTTTGAATATCTAATAAAGTAGCTCTATCTTGAACACTCTTTTTATAAAAAGATGGTGTTTGTGAAAAGTGTTCAATATCATAAATAGGCTCATCTTTTTTGATGGAGCAACCAGTTACCAATAGGGTAAAAATTATGGAAAAAAATATAGATGTTTTAAACAAAATTAACCTCGCCTTATAATCTTAATTCTCGAAAAGAGAGTTTTCGTAGCTTTAGAGGGTTGCATAATTTAAAAAAACAACCAAACTAGTAGAGCAAACCCAATTACTAAAGAGACGTAACTACCACCATTTTCAAACATCATCTCTAAAAATGTGTAGTAGTAGTGCATAAATGTTGAGTTGTTTTGAGTGAGTTCCTCTCTTGAATATTGTGTAATCTCTACACCGTAAATAAAAGCTATAATTTCTGGTAAAATAAAAAATATTGTAACACCTAAAAATCCCCAAATGTTTCTATCTGGTTTTATTGATTCTACTGCTTTTTTTGTATGTGGACTCTCAACTATTTTTTTTGCTTTATCTCTGATTTTTTGTTTCACTTCTACTTACTCTCTTTTTTAATATCAATGCTAGAAGAGAGCAGAACACTTATCCACTTTGTCTCCTCTTTTGTGTCCATTACAATTTTAAACATTATTGTAAGAGGAATTGAGAGTAGCATTCCAACAGGTCCAAGTAGCCATCCCCAAAAAATCAGAGACAAAAAGACCACCAGTGTTGAAAGCCCTAGCCCTCTTCCCATTACTTTTGGCTCAATTATAGAGCCTAATACAATATTTATTGCAACATAAACTCCTGCTACAACTAATGCACTTGTACTTCCTAGTTGAATAAATGCCAATAGAACAGCTGGTATTGCAGCTATAATAGAGCCTATGTTTGGAATGAAGTTTAATAAAAAGGCAATTGCTCCAAATAAAATTGCAAAATCTACTCCCATGATTGCTAAAAAAATTGAGACAACTACACCAGTTAGCAAAGATATTATTGCTTTAAGCGCCATGTAGTGTTTTATTTTTTCACTAATATTTGCAATATTTTTTATTGCTCCATCTTCTCCATGCATAACTTTAATTTTGTCTCCAAATTGTGAAGCTTCTAGTAGTAAAAAAGCAACAATTAACAAAATTACAAAACCATCCGCAAAGAGTGATGTAATCCCTTTTAATGTGCTTGTGAAGTAAGAGAGCAGTTTTGCAGGGTTGAAGACTTTGTTAATGTCCAAAAGGCTTACATGTAAACCAAAAGAGTTTAAAAATTGAGTTAAGTGTAAAAGTTGCTCCTCTAATTTTTGAGAATAGGTAGAGATATTAGAGCTAAAATCTTGTATTGAGCTACCTAAAAGAACTCCAATTACAGTAATAAAAAGAATAAAAACTGAAATTACTATTACTAATGAGAGAGACTCAGGAATACGTTTTGAGTTCAAATACTCAAACAAAGGGGCAAAAATAGTAGCAATAAAAAGCGACAATAAAAATGTAACAATAATAGGTGATGCAATTTTAATACCTGCTAAAACAATAATTATAGAAGCACTAACAATAAAAAATTTACTTGTTGTGTTAAAACTCATGGAACATACACCTTCGCTATCATCTCTTCATACTCACTTAAAGCGTCACTATCTAGTGTAATTCCACCACCACTTTTGTAAATTAGTCCATCTTCACTCTTCTCAATAAAACGAATCATAACTGCACTTTTAAAGTTTTCACCATCAAAAACGCCCCAAACACCACTAAAAAAACCTCTCTCATAACCCTCTACCTCATCAATTATTTGCAAAGTTTTATGTTTAGGAGTTCCACTAATGCTTCCTGCTGGAAGTAAGTTTTTAAAAATATCACCAAAACTGCTCTGCCAATTTTCATCTAATGTGGCACTGATTTTTGAGCTTACATGTAGAAGCTCTTTATCCCCTGCTCTTATCTTTTGAATGTAGCGAAAATCTTCTACATGTACACCAGTTGCAACTCGCCCTAAATCATTTCTTAATAAATCGACTACCATCACATGTTCTGCTCTCTCTTTCTCATCTGCTAAAATAAGCTCAGAAGCATTTGGAATTGAAGCATTAATTGTCCCTTTCATAGGGTAAGTGTAGATTTTATTGCCAACTATTTCAACAAATTTTTCAGGAGAGAAGCTTACAAACTCCTCTGTTTCATCTCTAAAATGTAGTTTATATGGAGCATTAGCACTCTCATAAATCTCTTTAACACTACTACATGTAGAGACTTTTGAGCTTTGAGTTAAGTTTGTTAAGTAGGTGTTTCCACACTTAATATTCTCTACAATTTCATCAAACTTTGCTTTGTACTCTTTAAATGCTACAGGCTCTACATGTAGAGCTATATTGTGTGCTTTAACTTCAAAATTATCATCATAAACATACTCAACACTCTTCAGCTCATCTAACTTGTAAAGCTTTACATGTAGAGCTTTAAAATCGCTAATTATTAAAAATGGAGTTTTACTTGATGCTAAAGCGCTCGCTTTATCAAAAACGCTCATTTAGTTTTTAACATAAAAATATCTCATTACATGTAGCTCCCATAATAGTCACGTGATTTTACACAAAAATTATTCATATTATTTTAAATCAAGAACAAAACTAGCAAGAAGTTAGTTTTAAACTTTTTGTTTTAATGGTATAATCTTGATACAGTATATTTCATAGGGAAATAATAATGCAAAAAGCAAAAGTATTAGATGATATTTACAATAATTTTGAGGGCAATAGACCACTAAGTGAAGATGAGTATGAATTTTTTATAAATATTTACGATCATAAACTTAAAAGATTTATTGGGAATATCAAGAGAAATAAAAATAGGCAAAATATTTTTTTCATAGCTGGGCAAAGAGGTAATGGGAAAAGTACAATTTTAAATAATCTAAAACATGAGAATATAGAGTTTGAAGAGAGCTATGAGATAAGACATATTCAAGCTATGGAAGTTTTTAAATATGATGATATTGATATTATTGATATTCTCTTAGGAATAGGTTTTAACTTAATTGATAATAACGATTTAGAAAAGCTAAAAAAAGATGAGTTAGAAAAAGAGTTTAAATTAGCACTTCAAGAAGTTGAAGCAATAAACAGTGGTGAACTTACAAAAGTTGAAAATAACTCTACTAGTGGAACATCTCAAGTTTCAGCAGATGCCACCTTGAGTGCAAAAGTTGGTTTTCTATCACTTTTTAGTGCAAAATCATCATTGAGTTCTACATACAAGGCAGATGAGAACATTAGAAAAGAGGCAAAAAGGATTTATAAATTTAAAAATAAAGACCTTTTGACTATGATAAACAGTTTAATACAAAAATATATACAATTAAAAAATAGTCCGAAAGAGATACTATTAATCCTAGATGGTTTAGAAAAGTTAAATAGTATTGATGATATATTTACGAAAGATATTGATATTTTAAGAGATTTAGAGTGTTTTAAAATTATAACAATGCCTGTTTATTTAAAAGGTATTGTAGATATTTACAATGTAAAAGCTATAGATTTTACAATGGAAGTAAATAAAGATGGAAGCATTACAAATTTAGAACTTTTAAGAGATGTTATAGAAAGTAGAATAGAAAATTTAGAGCTTATTACAGATGAAGCTATCGAGTTAGCAATTAAAATGAGTGGCGGAAATTTAAGACAACTTTTAGAGATTATTCAAAAAGCTTCAACAGAAGCGATAGATGTCTATGAAAGTGATGTAATTAGTACAATAGAAATTGAAAGTGCAATAGGATTAATGCAAGGTGATTTAGACTACAAAGTCCAAGTACATGCTGAGTTTTTAAAAGAGATAAGCACTGCACACATTGTAAACAAAAAGAATAAAGATGAGTTAATAGACACGCTTCGTTCTGGTTTAGTATTTGCTTATTTAAATGGAAAAGCGTACTATGACATAAATCCAATTATTAAAGAGAATTTAAATAGACTCTCATGAAATCTCTTCTACCAGCAGATAAATTAGCTTTAAAAAGAGTTGAATCAAGCATAAAAAGAGTCTCTAACTCTGCTGGTATTCTTTTAATTGGGGTAGATACAAAAAAGTTAGCAGATGAATTTTCAACCTATTTAACACTACATGCTAACTTAATCAGTTTTGATTTCAATGAAGAGATACTAAGTAAACTGGCTTATGACAAAAACAACTTCTATTTAACTAATATTTATGAAAATAAAAATGAGCAAATAGTTATTAATCATCTTCAATTTCAAAGAGATTTTATACCAGAAAAAAAGATTAAGTTAGTTGTAATCCTCTCAAATGAGAGTTTAGAGTACTTAAAAACTGAAGCAGGAGACCTCTACTCAACTGCAAAATTTTCCCACTCCTTTATTGACCACTCGTTTGAAAATTCATTTGTAGAAGATGATAAAAAATTAAAGAAAGCTTTAGATGATTTTGAGAATTATTTAAAGTCTAAAGAGCAACATAACAATATACTATTTGATTTGTGTTCTAAAATAGCAAAAGAGGCGAATAGTTCTGGAAAACTAGAGCTATCAATGGAGTATTTACAAAAATCAATTCTATATGCTCAAAATCAAAAAGATAACTTATTTTTAGTTTATTCAAATATGTGTATTTTGTATAACTCTATGGGGGAGTATCAACAATCTATTAAATATCAAAGAAAAGCACTAAAAATAGGAGAAAAACTTAAAAATAGTCAATACATAGCAAATTCATTTGAAAATCTTGCGAATGCATATTCTTCTATGGGAAGTTACAAAGTTAGTCTTAACTATCTCAATGATGCTTTGACAATTCAAAAACAATTTAACAATAAAATAAAAATAGCCCATATCTTGCTAACATTTGGTGCGATTTACAACTCTTTAGGTAATAATGAAAAAAGTTTAACATACTACGGTGACTCATTAAAAATATATAGAGAGTTGGGAGATAAATTTGGAGAAGCAAACTCTCTAGGAAACATAGGAGTTGTTTATGATACTTTATCAGAATTAGATAAATCATTAGAGTATTATCAAAAATCATTACAAATTAATAAACAGCTTAATGATAAAAGTGGAGTTTCAATTATACTTGGTAATATAGGAATAATATATCAAAAATTAGGAAAATTTGAAACAGCATTAGCGTATCAGATAGAGTCATTAGAAGTAAATAAAGAAGTTGGTAATAAAAACTATATTACTAATGTTTCATTGAGTATTAGTGAAGTTTACATTGAGTTAGAAAATTTTGAGACTGCGATGGAATATGCTCAACAAGCGCTAAAAATCGCAAAAGATATAAGCGCTAAAAAAGAGATAGCAAATTCATCTAATTTAATTGGTGTTATCTATTTAAAACAAGATAATTTAAAACTGTCGTTACAATACCAAAATGATGCTCTAAAAATTCAAAAACAGATTGGACATAAAGTTGGAATTGCGAATAGTTTGGAAGCTCTATCTAACATATATAGGTATCAACAAAAATATGAGTTAGCAATTAAGTATCAAAATGACTCATTAAAAATAAGAGAAGAGATTAATAATAAGAGTGGAATTGCAACTTCACTCAATTATCTTGCAGATATTTATATGGAGTTAGCTCAATTTACAAAATCTATAGAGCTTGCAAATAAAGCTTTGAATATTGCAAAAGAGAAAAAACTAATCACGGTAGAAGCAAAAGTTTTAATGACTTTAGCTCAAATTTATGAAAAACAAAATAGTAAAAAAGAGGCTAAAAAATATCACCTATTAGCTAGGCATCTTTATGAAGCGATGAGAATAGAAAGCAAGCCTTAATCATATATCACTATTAATTAATAGATGTTTAAGTACTGCCATTCTTATGTAAACACCATTTTCCACTTGGTCTAAAACTTTACATCGCGCATCTGCTAAGAGTTCATCATCAATGTCAATGTTTCTATGAACTGGTCCTGGGTGTAAGATGATTATGTCACGAGAGCCAACCAACTCACTTGTAATACAGAAGTCACTTGCATAATCTTTCAGTGAGGCATAAACTTGATGAGCGTGGCGCTCTGTTTGTGTTCTTAGGCTCATTATTACATCTACCTCATCAACAATATCTTCTATTTTCGATGTAGTTTTAAGTGTTGTTTGAGGTAAAAATTGTGGAGGTGCAACAAGTGTAATATCTATACCCGCGCGACTCAACAGCTCAATGTTAGAGTTAGCAACACGAGAGTTTTTAATGTCTCCTACAATTGCTACTTTTTTACCATTAACATCTCCAAAATGCTCTTTAATTGTAAAAAAATCAAGAAGTGCTTGTGTAGGATGTGCATGAGCGCCATCTCCAGCATTAATAATAGAAGAGTTTACATTTTGAGACAAAATTTTAGGAACACCAGCATTGTGATGACGAATAATCATAGCATTTGGTCCCATAGCATCAAGGTTAGCTGCCGTGTCTGTAAGAGTTTCACCCTTTTTTGTAGAGCTTTTAGAGACATCTAAATGAACAACTTTTGCACCAAGACGCACAGCTGCAATTTCAAAAGAGCTTTTTGTTCTTGTTGAGTTTTCAAAAAAGAGAGTAATAATTAGTTTATCTTTTAAAATATCTAAAAACTTTCCATCACTCTTTATACTATTTTTAAAACTCTTTGCATTAGCAAAAAGCTCATCAATCTCATCCATTGAAAAATCATCTGTTCTAATTAAGTGTCTCATTACATGTAACTCCTATAGTAGTAGTGTGATTTTACACAAAAATTATTCATATTATTTTAAATTAGTGTGTAAACTATTATATTATGCACTACAACGAACAAAGTCCGTTTTAGTGGCAGGGACACTAGTGTCCCTACAACCCCCTAAAGCTACGAAAACTATATTTTCGAGAGTGAAAAAAATTTAACGAACCGATGTGTTCGCTTAGGTAGCAATGAGCATTATTGCAACATCTTCACTTATAGCTAGCGATTCAGCGTTGGGAGTAAAAGTTAATACTCTCCCTCATTCCACCTCTCCTGAGGTGGAATGAATACCATAAGCCAACCATAAATGCCTGACTATAATCAATGATACATCCAAATGAAAATGAGATATAAAGTATCTATCAACCAATCTACAATTTGATAAATAAATTCAACTTTTATATGCATTCCACCTCAGGAGAGGTGGAACGAGAAGAGTGTAGTGTATTTCTAAAATATAATTAAAATTGTATTTTATATATCTTTTTGCTATAATTCTCTTAAATACAACTATTCTAATATTTAGGATTTCTTATGATAAAAGGAAAAAAAGTTAAAGCCACAGAAGAACCATCTTTTGATGAAGCATTGAGTACAAAGTCTATAGGACTCTTTATTAAAGCAAGAAGAACCCAACAGGGTCTTAATACCAAAGATGCTGCAATGCTTTGTGGCGTATCTGCTAACACTCTAAATAGTATTGAAAATGGGATAGATGGAATGAGAGTCTCTTCTGTTCTTAGCATAATGACTGCTCTTGGCATAAAACTACAAATAGCACCGTGGAATAAGTAATGGGTGACAATAGACTAAAAATCACAATAGCAGATAAAGTTGTCGCTTTTATGTGGGTTAATCGAGAAGAAGAAACTTACCAATTTGAATATACTAAAGAGTGGATAAAAAACGGTTTTGCAGTATCTCCACATTTACAGTTAAATGAGTTTTCAAAGTCTGGAATTATCAGAAGATTTTTAGAAAATATTATCCCTGAAGGAAAAGGGCTTGAAGATATCACTCAGTTCGCTCACATCTCAAAAAACAACACTTTTGCCATAATAAAAGCTATTGGATTTGATACTTCAGGTGCATTAATGTTTGGGAGACATACTAACAAGCAAGAAGAGATTTTCAGAGCTATAACGGATAATGAGTTAGCAAATCGTATAACTAATATCGAGGACAATAGTATTGCTATATGGGATAAAAAAGAGAGACTAAGTTTAGCTGGTGTTCAAGAGAAGTTGCCAGTTATAGTTAAAGATGGTCAGATTGGTCTAGGAGATGGATTATTGTCTTCAACGCATATTATGAAGTTTCAAACTAAAAAGCATGCTAATATAGTTGTGAATGAACTATTTTGTATGAAATTAGCACAAAAGATTAATCTAAATGTTGCAGAAGTAGAGCTATACCGTTTTAAAAAACATCCTGTTTTAATGGTAAAAAGGTTTGATAGAGTTTATAAAGAGCATAGAGTAGAACGTTTACATGTAATAGATGGCTGTCAAATGTTGGATCTATCATCTACGTATAAGTATGAAAGAAACTTTGGTTCTGGAAGAGATGTCAAAGATATACGTGAGGGTGCAAGTTTCACTAAGCTTTTTAAAAGTGCTGATATATGTGAAGTACCAGCTCGCGCTAAACTAGAGATGCTCAACTGGAGTATTTTTAATCTTATTATTGGCAATTCAGATGCTCATGGTAAAAACTTTTCATTCTTTGTAGATAAGAGAGGCATAAGACCAACACCATTTTATGATATGCTTTGTATTATCGCACATGAAAATGTAGAACATGACCTAGCTATGGCTTACGGAGATGAGTTTAATCCTGATGAAGTAAAAGCGTATCAACTAAGAGAGTTTGCAGATGCTATTGGTTTAAACTTTAAACTTGTATCTCAAGCTATAGATAAAATAGCAAATTCAATATTGAAATCTCTGGAAGATGATATTGTAAGCAGTAGTGATCTTATTAATGAAGAGAAGTTGTTTATAGATAAATTGAGAGCATTGATTCTTAAAAGAGCGATACAATTTAAAGATATTTCTTCTCAAATGTGTTCTGTTACTTACTGATGTTACGCACTAAAACGAACAAGTCCATTTTAGTGGCAGGGACTAAAGTCCCTACAACCCCCTAAAGCTACGAAAAACTCTATTTTTCGAGAATTACAAGATATTTTGCACACTTTAATCAGTGGAGGGTTTAATTCCCCGACCCTTGGGTCGTGTTATTGATTATAACCTTTTGAGATACTCCTACTTTTAAGCTTGCGAAAAAAGTTTTAGCGTTTAGCTAAAAGGCTTGCCTCGGAGTTGTTTATTCAAAAGTGCGTAACATCAGTTACTTACTGATGCTACTAAACGAACCAACCCATTCGGTTATGTTTGGTACAATTTTACATCTTAAACGTATGTTTAGTGTGTAACGTGTGTAGTTACAAAAATTTTAGGTTCTTTTCGATAAAATAACAAAATTTTAAAAATGACAATATAAAAGGACACTTTTGAGTTTAAAAGAGAATATTGAGATGGTTAAAGATGAGTTAAATAGTGAAGAGAAGTTTTTTGAGAGTGCTGTAAAGACAGAGAATTTTGTAAAAAAGTACAGAAGTAAGCTTATTGCTGGTGTTGTTCTTGTTGTTGTTTTACTAGGGGCAAAAGCCACTTATGATGTAATGCAAAGTAATAAAATAGATGAGATAAACTCTATTTTTACAAAATTACAAACTTCTGCTACTCCTGCACTTACTGAAGAGTTAAAAGCTCTACAACCTGAACTTTACTCTGCTTGGAAGTTGTCACAAGCTATTGTTAGTGCTAATATTTCACAACTGCAACAACTTCAAAACTCTAAACAAAATCTTATTAGCGATGTTTCATCGTACCAAGCAGCTTCACTTTTAAAAGATGAAAAAGCACTAAACGCCTACTCGTTAAAACAAGATGCTATCTACAAAGATGAGGCACTTTTACAATCTGCAATACTTCTTTTTGATAAAAAAGAGTTTGACAAAGCTCATCAAAAGCTTCAACTAATCTCTAAAGAGTCTGCTCTTGCTCCTGTTGCTACACTTCTTTTACACTATGGTGTTAAGTAATGTTTTCTCGTAAAACTCTACTTAGCTCACTTGTTGCATCGTTAATAGTTTTTAGTGGTTGTAGTGACAAACAGTACTATGAGCCAAAAGAGGTTGATGGTGAGTGGAAAAATAGAGGAAAAATAGACTCAAGCATTGTAGATATTAGCATTGATGGTGCAAAACTTAAAAATTCAAAACTAATTACAAAAATTGGTTCGACATCATATAGTGTTCCAAAAGGTTATAGATTTATCAGCGATAGCGACAACTACTACATAAGTGGAACTATTGATGGAAAACTACTTTTTCATCCATATGACTCATTTGACAAAGATTTTAAACATACAACACATAATGACACAATTTTAGAGTTGAAAAAAACTGTTGCTTCTGTTTCCATTAAAGGCGATATTGTTGCAGTACTGTTTTCAAGTAATGAGATGGCACTCTACTCTCTTGAGACCAAAAAGCAACTCTTTTCTAACGAGGGAAATCCTCCTATTGTTGTAGATGCAAGAATGGCAAATCCCTACTTTTTTAATGACTTAGTGCTGTTTCAAACACTAGATGGAAAAGTTGTAATTGTAAACTCTGATACTAAAAAAGTTCTACGCTCAATTATTGTTAGCTCCGATGAATTTTTTAATAATATCATATATTTTAATATGATTGACAATCAAATGATAGTAGCAACAGGAACTACACTTCTATCTTTTGGTGCAAGAGAGATACGTGAAGACTACAATATACGTGATGCTATTTTTAATGATGATGGCGTTTGGATTGCTACAAAAGAGGGGCAACTAATCTCTTTGACACCATCACTGCAGGTGAAAAAACGTCTTAAATTTCCATTTGCACAATTTACAGGTTTAGTTGTAACAGATGATCACGTTTATGCACTTGAAAAACAGGGCTATTTAATAGTTGCAAACAAAGAGTTGAGTAGCTCTAAGGTTTATGAAACAGACACAGATGATGGTTTTGTATTTACTGCAAATAAAGCGTTTGTTATTGATGACACATTTATTTTAACTGATGATTAGTGTCAAACAGTAAAATATAATAAACAATATAATAACTTGTCACCACAACTTGAAGCATTTATTGAGTACATAAGTGTTACAAAAGCATTAGCACTTACTAGTGTTAGTGCCTACCAAAGCGATCTACTAATAATTGAAAATGAGTTAAATCTTCCACTTATATCTATTAACACACAAAAACTTCATAAATATCTATTTAGCATTACCAATAAACGCACCTTAAATAGAAAACTCTCTGCTCTTAATATGTTCTTTAATTTTTGCTACAAAAGTAGTTTTACTGAAGATAATAAAAAATTTCCACTCTCTAAAATCAGCTCAACTCTTCCAAAATTTTTAACTAATGATGAGATAATGAGAGGTCTAAAACTATGCGATAAATCTTCATGGTTAGGGCTTAGAGATTACACATTAATTTTGTTTTTATATGCAACTGGTCTGCGTATAAGTGAGTGTTTAAACGTAACAAAAAGCGATATCGAAGAGGTTTGGTTAAGAGTACGCCATGGTAAAGGAGACAAAGAGCGTCTTGTTC
>JAYEGD010000118.1:0-3562 GCA_034658915.1 Campylobacterota bacterium
TCAGTTATTAGGAAATTCCTAATAACTGCCAGTGATGGCAAAAACTACAATACAAAACACTATAATTTAGAAGTAATCATCTCACTAGGATATAGAATAAACTCAAATAAGGCTACAGAATTTAGAAGATGGGCTACACAAGTTTTAAAAACTTTTGCAACTCGTGGTTATGTACTTGATAATGAAAGATTAAAAAATGGTAGCTATTTAAATCCTCAATATTATAAAGATTTAATATTAGAAATAAGAGATATTAGAGAAAGTGAAAGAAATTTTTATCAACAAATAACAGATATTTATATAACGGCTTTAGATTATGATTTAAAAGCACCTACTACACAAAAGTTTTTTGCTACTGTACAAAATAAACTACATTGGGCTATTCATGGACATACTGCATCTGAATTATTACTTGAAAGAGCAGACCATAAAAAAGAACATATGGGACTTACTAATTGGAAAAAAGCACCAAATGGTAAAATATTAAAATCTGATGTTACAGTTGCTAAAAATTATCTAGCACAAAATGAGATAAAATCACTTGATCGAATTGTAACTATGTACCTTGATTATGCAGAAGACCAAGCTGAAAGAAATATCCCCATGACCATGAAAGATTGGAGTCAAAAGTTAAATGCTTTTTTACAATTTAATGAACGAGATATTTTACAAAATGCTGGAAAAGTTACAGCACAAATTGCAAAAGAGTTTGCTGTAAGTGAATTTGAAAAATACAAAGTAATTCAAGATAAATCATATAAAAGTGATTTTGATATGTTGCTTCAAGAGTTAGACAAAGATGGAAAGTGACCTAAAACACACAACAAGTACGAGGAGTGAATAATTTACCTAAAGGAAAATTATCTCTCAAGTCAACCGTTACCTATCAAATAAGACGAAGGAATTTTAATTGGATAACAAAATATTATCAAGGAGTCACAAAAGGGGTTACAAATGAAAATTAGAGTCTATTACGAAGACACTGATATAGGGGGGATTGTTTATCACTCTAAATATTTAAACTTTTGTGAGCGTGCTAGGAGTGAGTACTTTTTTAAAAATGGTTCCACTCCTATTTTAGAAAATGGTCACTTTGTTGTGCGTCATTTAGATGCTAATTTTTTACGCTCTGCTACTTTAGGTGATGAGCTAGAGGTTAAAAGCGAAGTAGTTGCTTTTAAAGCTGCATCATTTACACTTCTTCAAAGCATCTATTTAAAAGAGCAAAAAGTTTTTGATATGCGTGTCAAACTTGCTTTTTTAACTCACAACAATAGTGTACAAAAAATTGATGAAAGCACAAAAGAGGTTTTACTAACTATTTTTAAGGATTAAGAGATGCAAAGCCACCATATTTTATTTATCCCTTTTAAGTTTGATGAGATTTTAACAACTGAAAAGAGATACAAAGAGTTGTGTTTAAAAAATGACTTTTTAGATAGAGTTTTGATTAATGATGAAGAGAATTCGCTTATTAGTAGGCTTGAAAATTCATCATGGAATAAAGAGTTTTTCTCCACTCTCGATGATACAAATAACTACAACGCATTCGCCTCATTTAACGAGGGAATACGCTCCATTTTGTTTGAAGACAAAGAGCATTTTGACATCTCTAGTCGTTTCTCTCACAACATATTAAACACTCACAAAAATATCACTCTGAATATTGAGTTCAATGAGCAAAAAGAGGCTCTACATGTAGAAGATATCAAGTTGAGAGTTTTTGAAACTGGTGTTGGAGTTTTAAAGCTAACTTTAGTAGCAAATGCTAATAGCTACAAACAAACTATAAAACTTAATGATATCTTGAGTTGTGTCTATTGCAAGTCCTTGAAAGTAGATGAAAATGGCAAACTGTTTGATACTCACATCGCTTCTAAAATGAGTTTAAACTCTATGAATGAGAGACTATTTAGCTTTACAAATAGTTTTGATGAAATTCCAAAATCTATTCAACTTATAGACTTTTTTATTCAAATACTTGGCTCTGATGTATTTACAAGTAATTTAGACGATGTTGGGAAATTTTTAGTAACTCCAATTATAGAGCAAGAATCATTTATAATAGCACTTTGTGAAGATGAAAAGATATTACAAGAGTTTCACCAAAGTAGCGACCACTTAAAGAAAAACAACTATGAAACTTGGGAAAATAGAGGCAACTTTTTTGCATTAAATCATTCAAAAATGCTTATGCTTGCACCAGACAAGTGCAGTGAAAATGAGTTTAAATTCTACTACATGTACTACAATATTATCTTACTAACTCTTGTTTTAGATATTTCACTAAATAGAATAAATGATGAGATGATAACACTATCAAGCAAGTATAAACCAGACTATGAAGAGAAAAATGCAGCAAAAACATTGATGAATATTGAAGAAATTTATCACTTTGCAGTAAACTTTTTAGGAAGGTTTCACTTCAAAGAGATAACATCACAACACAATGCGACTCTGCTTTACAATAAACTATACAACAACTACTCCATTAAAACCAAAATATCTTTTGTTCACACAGAGATGAAAGATTTGTATAGCCTCTATAACTATTCAGAGATAATCACACAAAAAGAGCAACAAAAATTTAATGACAAACTAACAATTTTAGGAGGACTTTTTGTACCAATTGGTGTAATTGGAGGAATTTATGGGATGAATATTCCATACATTGCACAGACAACTTGGCACTCTGTTGCAGTGGTTACCTCAGTTACTTACATTTTTATGTACTTTTTTATATCTAATGCAATTAATCGAACTTTTAGAAGGTTTTTCAATGCAACTAATTAAAATTAATCAAGATTATGACTTAACATATCTTTTTGCATCTTTGACTATTTTACTTATTTTAGTTCCAATTGGTCACTCAATAGAGCTTGTAAGATATGCAATAAATACTGTTTTTACATTTATGATTACGGAAATTTTATTCCAACACATCAAGCAAAAAACAGTTAATTTTAGTATGATTATAGTAACTACCTCATCTGTTTTAATGCTCTGGATTAGTACTTTTTACAAAGCTCCAAAATCTGAGATTATCTACACTATTTCACATCTTATATTTTACGCATATTTGGCCATTTTACTATCAAGAAGAGTTATTTCTAGTAAAACATTTAATAATAATACCATTTTTGGATCTCTCTCAATTTACATAAGTGCAGCATTTTCATGGGGATATTTGTATGCGTTAATGAAAATAGTTGAGCCATCAACATTTGGTGCAGACTACACAATTTTAGAGTCACAAGTAGTAGAGTCTATGGTCTATTTTAGTTTTATCACAATTACAACTTTAGGCTATGGGGATATCTATCCATCATCCCCATTTGCAGGCTCATTTGTAATTTTAGAAGTTATGTTTGGGCAGATATTTTTTGCAGTTGTAATTGCAAAAATAGTCTCTCTAAGCTTAGTTGAGCAATTAAAGAAGTAATACTGCCACTAAAATGGACGCGTTCATTTTAGTGTGCAAATCAATGAAGCCTCTTGACCTCTTTGTCCAACTTTCCAGCTTTTAATTTTGCTAAATAGCTATCTAACTCTTTTTTTACGC
>JAYEGD010000119.1:0-3556 GCA_034658915.1 Campylobacterota bacterium
CTTAAACAGTGTTAGAGATGTTAGTAAAGAGCTACAACTAATTCCAAAAATGAGTGGTTTTTTAGATGCACTAACAATTGTTTGGAGAACAAGACATTTAGGTAAATATGGTCTATTTTCTCTTAAAAGAGTTATCGACTGGCACATTAAAGACCCACTATTAAAAATCATTCTAAATTCACAATGTGGTGACCATGGTCTGCCTCCATCAAAAGCCAGTTTTCCACTTCACTGTGCTGTGATGGAACACTACTTTAGTGGTGGTTATTACCCTAAAGGTGGTGGCTCTTCTATTGTTGATGCTATGAGCAGGGTTATTAAAAAGTATAATGGTGACATTAGAACAAAAGCGCAAGTAAAGAGTATTTTACTTGATGTGAATGAGTCTAAAAAAGCTATAGGTGTAGAGCTAACAAATGGTGAAAAAATCTATGCTAACAAGGTGTTATCAAACGCAGATCCTAGTAAAACATATTTTGATTTAGTAGGAAAAGAGCATCTAAGCAAAAAACTCTTAACAAAACTAGAGCAGACAATCTACTCATGTACATCATTAATGCTATTTTTAACAGTAGATATGGATGTAAAGAGTGCAGGCTTGGACTCAGGCAATATCTGGGTAATTCCAAATAGAGATATGGATGATGTCTATGAAGAGATGATGAGTTCAAACATTGAATCAAATGAGTACTTTTCAGGACTATTTATTAGCTGTACAACACTAAAAGACCCAACTAGTTTTGATGGTAAGCATCATGTGTTAGAGGTGATAACTTATGTTAGTTATGAGCCATTTGAGAAGTTTAAAGATGAGAAAAAGAGACGCTCAGATGAGTACTTAGAGTTAAAAGAGAGACTCACTAACAAGATGATAAATAGCTTAGATAGAGTAATTCCTAACATTAAAGATTGTATTGTACATAAAAACTTAGCAACACCAATAACGAATGAACACTACATAAATGCTACTAATGGTTGTGTCTATGGAACACAAAAAAGCTTAAACCAAATAGGTCCAAACTCATTTAAGCCACAAAGCGAAATAGAGAATTTGTACCTATGTGGCGCAAGCATACTCTCTCATGGAGTTGCAGGTGCAAGCCATTCAGGTGTTCAAACTGCTGCGAGAATTTTAAACTGTAAACAAGAGGATTTAATTAAACCTAATGCTAACCAAAAAGTGACTATTTTAGAAAATTAAGCTACTTAAAAAGGTATTGATGTTAGCTACTACTACGAGGGAATAAATATGAAAATATTAGTAAGTGCGCTTGAACACTCTGCAAATATTCATCTAAAAGAGCTTCATAAACATTTAAAAAAAGATGTAGAACTAGTTGGGATTTTTGACTCATCACTAGGTGATAGTATAGTAGATTTACGCTCTTTAGCTATTATGGGTTTTGTAGATGCAATTAAAAAATTGAAGTTTTTTTTGAAGTTAAATAAAAAGATGCTCGATTTAAGTGAAGATGTAGATGTTGTACTCTTAATTGATTCATCTGGATTTAATCTGCCTTTAGCTAAAAAAATACGTAAAAAGTATCCATCTAAAAAAATCATTTACTACATTTTACCTCAAGCGTGGGCATGGAAGAAAAAAAGAATTCCAACTCTTGCAAAAACAGTTACACATTTAGCATCTATTTTGCCATTTGAGCCATCTTATTATGCTTCAGATGCACCTATTAAATATGTCGGTCATCCACTACTTGATGAGATTAAAGAGTTTAAAACTGAGCTTACATGTAATAAAACAATCTCTTTTATGCCAGGAAGTAGAGTAGGTGAGATTACAAAGCTTATGCCTATTTTTAGAGAGCTGTCTCTAAAACTACAAGAGTACAAGCTAGTATTAATAATTCCTCCTTTGTTTACACAAGAAAAAGTAGATGAACTTTATGGTGACATTAGCTCTTTTACTACATCTAACAATGCACATAAAACTCTTTACGAGAGTGAATTTGCGTTTATTTGTAGTGGAACAGCAACGCTAGAGTCCTCTTTAATAGGTACTCCGTTTATTTTAAGTTATGTTGCAAAAAAACTAGACTATTTCATTGCATCAAGATTAGTTAAGATAAAATACCTTGGATTGGCAAATATTATGTACGAGAAATATAAAAATGATACAATACATCCAGAATTAATCCAAGATGATGTAAATTCAGAAAATTTGTATAATGAATTTATAAATTATAATAAAAATGAGTTCTTATTTAAAGCAAAAGAGTTAAGAGGTTATCTAAAAGAGGGTAGCTCTAAAAATGTTGCTAAATTGCTAGAGCTACAGTAAAGGAGTATTATGAATAAAAATTATATTAAATCACTATTTACAGATGAGATTAGTTATGAGACAGATATTCCACTTATTAGAAAGCAGATTTTACTAAGTAAACTTCTTTTTATTACATCTGCACTCTTTTTAACACTAGCAATATATCACTTTTTTTTAAGTCATGATATCTCAATTGTAATAATCGATTCTATCGCATTTTTTGCAATAATAATGGCAACTGTAGCACTACATGTATTTAAAAACTTCAATAGTGCAGTGAGTATTAGCACACTAACAATTTTTGTTTTTATTATTATGTTTACAATTATTAACAAAAATAGTGACTATGGTCTTATCTGGACAATATTTTTTCCTCTTTTTGTTATTTTAACTATGGGATACAAAAAGAGTACTATCTTTGTAACTATCTTTTATTCGGTGGTATTTTATGTATCATATAGTGGTATTGGAGTTTGGCAAAATGGAGATTGGGATTTAACATCATTTTTTCATTTTGCATTAGCATCTGCACTTTTAACATACACTGTTTACTCAGTTGAGCTATCGCAAGAGCATGTTCATAAAGAGTTAAACGCTCTACATGTAGTAGAACAACAATATACAGATGAGCTAGAGCGTTTAAGTGTAACAGACCCTCTAACTTCACTTCATAATAGACGATATTTAGAAAAAGTATTTAAAGCAGAGTTTTACCGTGCAAAGAGACACTCTTTCGTTATGGCATTTTTTATTTTAGATATTGACTTTTTTAAACAGTACAATGACACATATGGACACAAAGCAGGGGATGATGTTTTAGTTAAAGTATCTTCTATTATGCGAGAACACTTTAAAAGACATGAAGATTTTATTTTTCGCCTAGGTGGAGAGGAGTTTGGTGGACTTATTACTGGAGAAAATGAGCAAGATGTACTTGAGTTTGTAACTGCACTATGCAGTGAAATTGCAAATGAAAAAATAGAGCATATTGGAAATAAAAACCAACCCATTTTAACAGTCTCTATGGGAGTTAAAATGACAAAAAACTTTAAAAATGATGACTTCAATGTAATTTATAAAGAGTCAGATGAAGCACTTTATGAAGCAAAAGAGAGCGGAAGAAACAAAGCAGTTATTTGCACCGTAACATAGTAATAAGTGCCTGACCATAATAGATGACATATTCAATGAAAAGAGAAGCTATAAGCTGTGAGGCAAAATCTCGCAGTTGCACTTATTGTGCCACAAGAGGTTTTAACGAAGCAGATTGTAGCTTAT